>CAIWKF010000057.1 GCA_903913175.1 Candidatus Staskawiczbacteria bacterium | reverse complement strand
CAAAAGGAGAGTTTTATAAAAAAATTCAGTATTGGAAAAATTTTAAAAAAGTAAATAATTTTTATAGGTCAAGAGAAGTAAAAAATAAATTTTTATCTAGTATAAATTCCTACATTGGACTTATGAAGAAATATAATACTATTAAACTTCGTAAAAAAATGCTTTTAAAAGACCTTTTATCACATTTTTATCCATATGTTTATACCTGTGGAAGTTATGGAAAAATTTGCTCAATAATTTAGGTAAAGGTAAAAAAGTAAAAATCCTATGCAAAAAGATTACAAAAAATGGCATGAGAAAAAAACAAAAATACATAATGAGAAAAAAAGACCATTTTTTCATGAACGCGAAGTTTGGTTTTCTTCATTTGGCGAGAATATTGGTTTTGAACAAGATGGTAGTGGCGAAAATTATTTAAGACCAGTGCTTATTTTACGGAAATTTAATAATGAAGTTGTTTGGGTATTGCCACTTACAAGAACAGAAAAAACAGGAAAATATTATTTTCGTATATCATTGGTTACTGATGGCGAAAAAATTGATGATCATGTAAGTGTTGTTATTCTTACACAACTTCGCTTAATTGATGCAAAAAGATTGCAGTATAAAGTTGGTGATATTTCAGAAGAAGAATTTTCTAAAATAAAAGAAGCGCTTGTGGCACTTCTCAAATAGTTACTCCCACTTGCGTGGGAGAGGGCCGAAGCCATTTGTATATTAATAATAGCAAATTATAAAAGTATGTCAATGGCAGATAATGCAGGGGGGTCCCGAAATTAAGAATAATTGTTTTAATTGATAAATAATATATAATTAGTTTAGCATAATAATTTAAAAGTAGAGTAATAATGGAACAAAAAAAAGAAACAACAAAAATAGTTTTATTTAAAGGGAATAAAGTTCGAAAAATACTTTATAATAATGAGTGGTGGTTTTCGGTTATTGATGTGTGCGAAGCTCTCGCAGATAGTATTGATGCAGGGGCGTATTGGAGAAAATTAAAACAAAGATTAACGGAGGAAGGAGATAAAGTTGTGACATTTTGTCACGGGTTGAAATTACCAGCTCTAGATGGCAAAATGCGTGAAACGGATTGTGCCAACACAGAAGGAATTTTAAAAAATATACAAAATAAAAAATTAACATGATATTTTTTAATCGTAACAAAATCTTAACCATTTTATTTGCTATTGTGCTTTTGGCTGGGCTTAGTTTTTTTCCTGCAAAAGCAGGGGCTGTTTATGAAGGCGCAGGTATTTTGATTTCACAAAATCTTTTATCTGGCCTGGGCGCTTCGCGAATACATAGCTTTACATATACCACAACTATGCCCGCAGGAACTGGCTTAAAAATTCAATTTAGTAGTAATAATATTACTTGGTATGACAGTGCAGGAACTGTTGATGCTTGGAGCAATCTTTCTTTGGGAACTAATGTAATTGATTTGTCAGGTCTTAAAATAAGTAGTAGATATTTTTACTACAAAATTTTGTTTATTTCAGATGGAACAGACACAGCAGTTTTAGACTCTATAAAATTAAACTATATAGATGATAATTTTACTGAAAATATTTATAATACATCGGGAACATTAACCTCAACCAATTTGCTTACTGGACAATTGGTTAAAAAAGTAACTGGGTTTACTTATACTGCCACAGATATTCCAGTGGGCACTGGGGCAAGTGCCCAATTTAGTCAAGATAATGTAACTTGGTATAATTCTTCAAATGTTTTAAATGGTTCTGATACTCTTTTGGCAGGAACAAATACTATTAGCTTGCTTACGCTTAACTGGACTGGTGCTAATTTTTATTATAGGATTTTATTTACTTCAGATGGAACAGATACGCCAGTTTTGGACTCAATAACTGTAAATTTTAACCAACCAGAAACTTTTTATTGGGTAGGTGGGGCAGGTAATTGGAGTGATGCCACAAATCATTGGGCAACTTCTTCTGGTGGCAGCCCTTCAAGTGAAAATTTGCCAACTATATTTGACGCTGTAATTTTTGATGGTGGCGGAGTTGGAAATTGTACCTTGGATGTTAATGCAGTATTTGCTTCAATTAATGTTACTACTGGCTACACAGGCACACTTGATTTTAATGGTAAAACAGTCACAGGTGCTGTAGGCGGTGATTTTACTTTTAACATTGGCACTGGCGGTACAATTAATATGTCTAGCTCCACAATTACTGTGGATGGTAACTTTGATGTAAGCGGGGCAGTAGGAACAATTACTACTGAAACCAGTACGCTAGTTATGACTGGGACGGGGAAAAGTTTAATAACTCCATATAGCGTTGCAGTAGCATATTTAAATAAATTAACCATTGCAACTGGATCTTCTATTACCATTGCTTCTGGTAGCAGGGTTGTGGCAGGAGGTTTGCTGACCATTAATGGATCTTTTATAATTAACAGTCCATATGTACAAATTGATGGGGGAATAACTCAAGGCTCCAACGGAGTAGTAAGCGGAACGGGCATACTATATGCCACAGCAGGCAATCTTTCGCTTGCTAATTCTCCTGCAATTGCTCCAGCGGAATTTAGAATAACCTCTAGTGTGTCTTTGCCCGCAGGAGTTTATTCACCATCTGCCGTTTTTGCTATATACGACTATGGTAATTATACATGGGCATGGAATGCAGGAACATATACATTTACATCAGCAGTATCAATAGTAAAGCCAGTGGCAGGAACTTTTACGATTTCTGGAGCAAATAATCCCCAGCTCATTTTTCAGAATAATATTACTGTAACCCAGACCACCGGCACCATCAATTTCACCAACAACTCCACCAACCCCAACCAGCTCACCGGCACCGCCGCCCAGACGATCAATCTCGCCGGCAAGAACATGGGCACCTGGATAGTCAATAAGCCCACCTCCGGAGCCATCACCTGGACATCCGGCGACACCATCACCGCAGGTGGCAATTGGACCTCCGCCGCCGCGCTCACAGTCCCCGCCGGAGTCACGATGGACCTGGGGGACAGCGCCTATAGTCACTCCGTCACCGGGGATGTAATACTTGATGGGGCGGCGTTCGACACGGGTAATTCTACATTGACGGTGGGAGGAAACTACGACAGTTTGCATGTTACGACAGTCACTATTGGCAGTTCAGCTCTGGTTCTTACTGGTAGTGGAAAGACGATTAAGGATGCATACAGAAAAGTTGCTAATAATCTTACTATAAATGCCGGCGCTTCTATTTCTATAGACGCCTCAGGGGCGCAATATAATACAATAGGAATGTACAGTACTTTAACCGTTTACGGAACACTGACTATTCCTAGCAGTTATGTATTTGAAAATGGTGGCAATGTCTATGTTAAGACTGGAGGCAGAATTACAGGAGCAGGTATGCTGGGTAAATATAGCGGATATTTAGCGGAGCAAAGTGGGACTTATGACTTAGCTTATACAAATTTATATGATGGTGTCGGTTTAGTCCCTGGTACTTATGGAACGAATTTAACATTCTACTGCTATAGTGCCAGTAAAATACTTACTCTTGTTAGTGGAACTTATACAATTACAGGAAATGTTGAATTTACGATGGCCAAGGCAGGCGACACTTTTATCATAGCCAATAACACCAATAATCCCAACTTCATCTACCAGGGCAACGTCACCTTCACCCAATCCGCCGGAACGCTCACATACAATAAGGGTTCTGGCACGATCACGCTCTCCGGCTCTGCCGCTCAGACTATCAATACCTTAAACCGGAGCGTCGAAGCCATCATAATCAATAAACCATCCGGCACCGTCACCCAGGCAAGCAGTTTAACTGCCGATGGTTTTACATTTACTTCTGGAACACTTAATCCTGCAGGTTACAGTATTACAACTGCGAATACACGCAATTTTATTATTTCTGATGGAAGCACAATTACTGCTTCTGGTTTGGCAGGCGCTACATGGACATCTACTGGTAATTTTTCTGCCAATGGTCACGCAGGTTCTTTGCTAACACTGAATCCTGCGTCTATGTGGACGCTTAATGTTGCAGGAACAAACTTAGTTAATTATGCAAATGTAGCTTATAGTAATGCCAGTTTAGGAACTGCGGTAACTCCAAGGCATACTACTGACTCTGGTAATAATATTAATTGGAACTTTGATATTACAGCTCCTACTACAACAGATGATTATGGTGCCAAAAATAATGTTTGGCAAAATACCAATCAAACAATTACTTTGTCTCCATATGACAATGACTCGGGCTTGGCATGGACAAAATATTGCATAGATACAAATGACACCTGCGTAGTTTCCTCTGGAATTAATTATACTGTAGCAGTTAATTTCACTACTGAAGGCACAAATTATTTCCGCTATGCAAGTTTAGATAATGAAAACAACGCTCAAACTACAGTTTCTAAAATTGTAAAAATTGATAAAGGAGCACCAAGCACAGGATCAATTTCTTATGTAGATGGATATTTAAATTCTGCCAGTGCTACAATTACATATAATACAGGAACAGACAATGGTTCTGGTTTGAACAACTCAACAGGGAAAATTCAAAGAGCAACAGCTACGCTTACATCTGGAACCTGCGGAACATTTAGCTCTTTTACTGATTTAGTAACAGAATATGACGGCAGTTATACAGATACAAGCGTAGAAACAGGGAATTGTTATAAATATCAATATTTGATTTCTGATAATGCTGGTAATCCTGCCGTATATACTTCTGCTAATGTTACAGGCATAGACACTCAGGATCCAACTACAAGTGACAATTTTATATACAATGATTTGTGGCAAAATAATAATCAAACAATTACATTGACTCCAGTAGACACAGGTGGCTCACAATTAAGCTGGACAAGATATTGCATTGATATAGATAATACTTGTGACCCATTGGTGGGAACAAATTATACAACACCAGTAGTAATTTCTACAGAAAATACAAATTATTTTAGATATGCTTCAGAAGATACTGCAGGTAATACGCAAACTACAGTTTCTAAAATTGTAAAAATAGATAAAACAGCTCCAATTACAGTGGCAAGTGCGGGAGATTACACATTTAATACTTGGACAAATGGCAATGTAGCAGTATCTTTAATTTGTGTTGATGGCGCAGGAAGTGGTTGTTCAACAGTTTTATACTGCAAAGACACAGTAAATGCTTGCACGCCAAATTTAGTTTATACAACACCAGTAGTAGTCTCTACTGAAAATACAAGTTACTTTAGGTATAATTCTTTAGATTTTATGTCAAACCCAGAAACTACAAAAACTCAAACAATTAAAATTGATACTACTGCGCCAGCAGTTTTAAATGTTGTTTCAACAGTAAGTAACCAAATAGCAAATTTTTCTTGGGAAACCAGTGAATTAAGTTCTGCTAAAATTGAATATGGCTTAACAAATAATTATGGTGAGCAAACAGCAGAGGTAGATACAAACCCAATGACCACATTACACTCTATTTCTGTAAATGTTTTGTCTTGTGAAAATTACCATTTTAGAATTATTTCAAAAGATGCACAATTAAACCAATCTATTTCTGGTGATTATGTTTTGCAAAACTCTTGCAGTGCTTCTGGAGGAAATAACAGTGGTGGCGGCAATAGCTCTGGCCCAAATACATCAACTACTCCTACTCCAGTAGTTGTAACACCTGCTTTGCCTGGCAGCATTGTAGAACAAATTGTACAGCAAATTACTAATTTAACTGACCAGATTGCCACATCGCTCTCTAAAGCTCCTCGCAATGACGGAAAAATTACTTATCCTCCAATTGCAGAAGCAGTACCAACAGAGCCTCAAGAAGTATTTAGAGGTGGAGTTATTGTTTCTAAAACAAGATTACAAGAAATTGCAATTTTACCTTTGCCAGAAGAAATTAAGGAACTTGCTTTAAAATTTCCTAAATTTAGTGAAACTTTAGAAAAAACAGGAGTTGCTAAAATAGAAGATATGCCAAAACTTCAAATTGCAAAACTTGTTTTTCCTGGGTTAGCTGAAGCTTCTGGGACTGTTGCAAATTTATTGTTAAATGATTTTACGCGAAAGGAAATAGAACAAGTTCCAACTAATTTTGTTTTTGCTAGATCTGGCGCTGGTAACATTGACTTAAATACCAATGTTGCAATTTCAAATTTAGGCGTGCCAATTAAAACCATTATAACCATACAAAATAAGCCCTTGCATTTAGTGGTTAAACCAGACATAAAAGCAGAAAGTGTAAAGGGATATGTAATATTTAAATCTGCCAATTCTAGGTCTGCATTTTTAAATTGGATACAAAAACTTTCTAATACCTTAACTGCATCATTATTAAGCGCGACCGCTCAACCACAACTAAATTTAAGCCAAGTAGACAGCGAGGTAACAGCAACAAAAGATATTGTTTTGCAAGAATTTTATTATAATGACACTAATAATGATGGCGTTTGGGAAGCAGAAATTCAATCACCAGTAGTTGATGGTAAATATGAAATTAGAACAGTTATAGATAATGCTAAAACGCTTTCAATGATTATGGTTGTTGACCCAGAAGGATACATTTACAGAAAAGTTGGAAATGATGAAGCCAGAATTTCAAATGCTTTAGTTTCAATTTATTGGCTAAACCCAAATTCTAAGCAATATGAAGTTTGGCCAGCTAAAAATTTCCAGCAACAAAATCCACAAACAACAGACATTACAGGAAAATATTCTTTTCTAGTTCCTGTTGGTAACTATTATTTAAAAGTAGAGTCAAAAGATTATTTAACATATCAATCGCAAGAATTTGTAGTCAAAGAGGGAAGTGGGGTACATCAGAATATTGAGCTTCAAACAAAAAATTGGATTTTAAAAATGTTTACTGTAGAAAGAATTATGATTGGCTTGGTACTAATTTTATTGGCAATAATTTTATTAGTAATAATTTTTAAAAAGAAAAAAATATGAAAAATACAAAAATAATTATAATAAGTGTTATTGCTGTATTACTATTTAGCAATACAATTTTTCTTTTGCAGTATTTTAAGGTAAAAAAAGAATTAACTCAAGCAAATCAGCAAATTGTAACACAGCAAATTAATCAAAAAATAATTATTTTTGCCAATCTTTTTATTGATAAAATATTATTAGGAGAGGGGACTGTAAGCTTTGATGATAGGTTAAAACTAGAAAATGCAGTAAGAGATATTAATGATCCAGAAATGTTTAGTAAATGGCAAGATTTTACCAATAGTAAAGGTGACAAAGATGCCCAAAAGTCAGTTGGTAACCTTTTAAAAGTCTTATTTAGTAAAACTAACTAAAAGGTCTTGACATGAATGCATATAAATGCTAGTATATTAGCATATTGAACGATACACGAAATTGAGTTTAACCTATAGGTTAGTTTAATGATTGAGTTTAATTTACCAAAATTACTTATTTAAAATATTTTATTGTAAAATTTTTAAACTCAGTTTCGTGAACCGTTATGTTCTTTAACAAGAAAAGGAGAAATCCCTATGATTGCGCTTTGCAGTCAAAAAGTGCCTTGTTTTGCGCCAAAGATCGCAAGCCCAGCGTGGTAGTGGTATCGCAACCGCTACAGACGCACTTGTGCGGCCACGGGAGTGAGTGATTCCCGTTAAGGTGTCCAAGCATGCGGGCAGCGACCTGCTGATCGTTTCAGCTCTAAGGGTCTTGCCAATGCAGGAAAACCAACCATTCTAAATTTTTAAAGAGCGGTTCATTAATTGATGTTCCGCTCTCTTTATTTACAAATTATTTATAAGAAAAGTTGATGGTATTGTTTTTAAAATTAAGATTTGCTAAAATAATAGTATTAAATAAATATTTT
>CAIWKF010000056.1 GCA_903913175.1 Candidatus Staskawiczbacteria bacterium | reverse complement strand
TATATTTAAAAAATGTTTTTTACTTTTAAGTTGCAATTCTTTATCAAAGGAATATTCCAATAATCCTGCATAAGGAAATTCAACTTCTACTATATCCTCGTTAGAAATTTTTTCAATATATTTTACAATAGCCCTCAAACTGTTTTGGCTAGCCACAATTAATGTATTTTTATTACTTTTTAAGTCTTTTTCAATGTACTTTTTATAAAATGGGATTACTCTATTATAAACATCTTTTTCACTCTCACCCATTGGTGGGGCATATGTATAACTTCTACGCCACATATGAACTTTTTCTTTTCCATATTTTTTAATAGTTTCTTCTTTATTTAAACCTTGAAGCTTGCCATAATATCGTTCATTTAAATTTTCTGAAACATAACAAGGCACATCGTTTTTTGAAATATCGGTATAATTTCCCCATTTTTGCATTTTCCCAGCATCTAAATGAATAAAAAATGGATATTTTACATCAATGGCCTCAAAAATTCGAGCAACAGTGTCTTGGTTCCGAAAAAGTGGCGATGTATAAACTACATCAATTTTATTTTCAAAAACATGGGCGGCCAATTCAATGGCTTTTATAGATTCCATTTTAGCAATGGGTCCATCTGTCCAGCCCGCAAAGCGATCATCTTCGTTCCATTGTGATTTTAAATGCCTCAATAAAATTAATTTACTCATAAGAATAAAATTTTAATATTATTGAATTTATTATATCAATAATAGAAATTTTGCGCAAACTTTATATTGTAAAATGTTTATCACTTTTCAGATTTAGATTTTCGTCAAACTCATAAGTTACTAATCCTGCAAAAGGTATTTCTACTTTTACCATATTTTCTTCTGAAATATTTTCAATATATTTTATTATAGATCTTAATGGGTGGTGGCTTGACACTATCAATACATTTTTACCAGCTTTCAACTCTTTTTCTACAAATTCCTTAAAAAATGGCGTTACTCTATTATAAACATCTTGCCCACTTTCTCCTCCTGGGGGTGCATTAGTGTAACTTGTACGCCAAAGCAAAACTTGTTCCTCGCCATATTTTTGCTTGGTTTCTGCTTTATTTAAACCCTGAAGCTCTCCATAATACCTTTCATTTAATTTTTCAGTTACAAAAAACTGTGTGCAATTTTCTGCAACTTTATCAAAATTACCTTGTTCTTGCATTTTACCACCATCAATGTGAGAGAAAAATGGATATTTTTCTAAATATTTATGAATTTCAATTACAGTTTGCATATTTCTTGCTAATGGTGAAGTAAAACCAACATCAATTTTTTCATTAGAAAATTTGCTAGCTACTTCTTGAGCCATTTCTAAGCCTTGCTTTGAAAGTGGAGCATCAGTCCAACCCGCAAACCTGTTTTCTACATTCCATTGTGATTTTAAATGCCTTTGTAAATATAATTTTGGCATGAGTTAAAGCGAGGCAATAAACTTTTTCGAGCACGAGGGTGCCCCGCTAGAGAGGCTCTCGGCGCAGAAAAAGTTTGTTGCTGAGCGAGATTATATTATTTTTCTAAAGTTGCTACCTGCTACTGTACAATTTCCTGCAAGCTCAGTTTCAATTTCCATAAGTCTGTTATATTTTTCCACGCGCTCACCACGGCTTGGGCCCACTTTTACAAACCCAGCATTTACAGCTACAGCCAAATCAATCATTGTAGTGTCATTTGTTTCTCCACCACCCCTATGACTAATAATGGTCATAATTCCATTTTGGCGAGCCAGCATGCAGCATTCCACAGTTTCTGACAAGGTTCCAATTTGGTTTAATTTAATTAAAATAGAATTTATAGCCTTTAAGTCAATAGCTTTTTGCAAAAGTTTTGGATTTGTTACAGTTAAATCATCTCCCACAATAGCAATTTTGTCGCCCACTTTTTCTGTAAGTTTTGGCCAAGCTTGCCAATCAGTTTCTGCTAAAGCATCTTCTAAAGTAATTATGGGATAATTATTTATCCAGCTTACAAAGTAATTAATCATTTCATCAGAATTTAAATTTTTGCCATCTTTAGCTAATTCATATTTTTCATTTTCATATATTTCAGATACTGCGGGGTCCAAACTTATGCCTACATCTTTGCCAAAAATATAGCCAGATTTTTCCACAGCTTCTTTAATTAATTCAAGCGGAGTTTCATTGCTTGGCAAACCATTTGGAGCAAAAGCTCCTTCGTTCCCCACATTACTATTATAGCCCTTATCTTTTAAAACTTTTTTTAAAGTAAAATAAATTTCAATTCCGCGTCTTACGTTTTCTGCTACAGAATCATTACCAATTAATGAAATCATATATTCTTGCAAATCTGTAGATTCATCTGCATGAGCTCCACCTTCAATTACCACCATCATTGGGTTTGGCAAAACATAGTCGCAACCACCTTCGCCTGCGGGCTTTTGCGAGCCAGGCAATAAGCCATATTTCTCAAGGCCAAAAACTTGCCGAATATATCTATACATTGGTAATTTTTGGTCATTGGCACTGGCTCTAGCCACTGCCAAGCTTACTCCTAAAATTGCGTTAGCTCCCAAATTGGTTTTGCGCTCTGTACCATCAAGCTCAATCATTTTTTGGTCAACTGCATTTTGACTTCCAACCTCACCAACGTCCATGCCAATTAAAACCGGTGCAATAATTTTGTTTACATTTTCCACGGCCTTAATCATGCCTTTACCCATAAATCTGTTTTTATCACCATCAAGCAATACAAAAGCCTCACTAATTCCTGCTGAAGCTCCATATGGCACACTAGCCACCCCAATAGTTCCAGTTTCCAAAACCACTTTTACTTCTACAGACGGTGTTGACCCCGAACTCAATATTTCCCTTGCAATAATTTGTTGTATCTTTGCCATAATATTTATTTTTTTAATTTATTTATTAAACTTTTAAATAGCGAAAACATTGGCACGGAATGAAAGTCAAAATCTATAAATCTTTTTACACCAGCCTCTTTTTTAGGAATTTTACTGCCCTGCACATCAGCTGATTGCCTTATTATTTCCTGCCTTGTTTTTGGATCTCCAAAATTATACTCTATGTCCTTATCATCAGGGTTTTCAGGCCAATCATATTTTGCCCATGAATCAGGATTAGCGTAATCTTCTTTTGTTGGTAGAAAGTGTTTTGTTTCAAAATATTTTCTATAAATTTCTGCCAAGGCCAAAGTTTTGGCAGTAAGTAAATGCATATCTGACATTTCTGATTCACTTTCCCCAAGATATTCCTTTATTGCAATCTGAAAATTGCTTAACTCTTGATCTGGCGATTCTTTTTTACTTTCAAGGCAGCGTTCAATTGCATCAAGATCTTCTTTAGAGCTTAATATTTCTTTTATAAGACTCTTATTTGCTCTTACATAATGCAATAATGCTTTCCCGCCCCTAAGTTTTAAAACCGCTTTTTCATCAACTATTAAATTATCACCATTAATGCTAATTATTTCTGCATCCTTAGCTTTAATTAATGCTTTTGCTAAAAGTCTATTAAATTTTTGTTGGATTTTTTGCTCTTTTTTAAAATGGTTTTTAGATTTCTCCAAATCTTTTAAGATTTTTTCTTTTTTTGCTTCAGATTCTTTTTCTGCAAGAGCCAAAACTTTTCTTTCAAACGCATTTAAATTTTCCATATCAAATTTCAGGTCTGTAATCCTGCCTTCATAAACAGCTTTTCTTACAGATGAATCTACAGACCCATCTAATCTATCAGCTGTCATCATTGTAGACGCATGAGCACTACTTTCAAACAATAAACCATCTTGCAATTTACCAAAACAATGAATTAAACGTAAGCTAGTATCTCTGTCTTCGTCACCATGAAAACCTGAGCTTTGCCAGCCAGCAATTTCTTTAAGCTTTTCGTAGGATGACAATTTAAAATATATTTGTGGTGAACCGTGTATGTGCGAATCATTATAACCTAATGTTCTTCGTAAATTTTCTTTTGGGGCAATAGAGATTAATTTTTCAGAGTGCCCGGGTGGTAAATTACTCATGCCTGTAAAAAAATAGTGAAGTCCAGGATTTTCTGCAAAAATATCTTGCATATTTTTTACTGAATTATTTCCTTCAGGCAAAGTATCTGCATCAAACATACCTAAAACCATATCAGGATCTTTAAATCTGGCAGTTGCAATGTCTGCACCCATGGTTCTTAACGCCCCTAATTGCATATGATAATTAGAATATTTTGTCTGGCTAAAATTTGTGTGCGTTGCATCAATTGCCACCAAACTAATGTTTTCAGCTTTTTTTACTGCAAGCTCGGCTATATCTTTTAATAATGGATCAGAAATATCATTAACTAATTCATTTAGTTTTGTTAAAGCTTCCACATCATTTTCATCACTTTTTACAATCCTGGCTAATCTTTGTATTTCAATTATTTGTTTTACAAATTTTAAGGATTCTTTTGATTCTTTTAAAAGTTCAAGTGATTTTTTGCCTAATTCACTATTAGGATTTTTATTTATTATACATTTTCCATCTTCAGTTTTATTTTTTTCACTGGTGAGCCACATTAAACCATTTCCAATATTTGCAATTAATTCCACTTCAAATGCTTGCTCTCCTATGTGTTGGGAAAACATTGCAGTAAACATTCTTTGTAAATTTCCATTATTCCATTCCCCCATCACTGGCACAGAATAAACTAAAGAAGTATTTTCTAAAGGTTCGTTTGTAAAAATTTCAGGAAATAAATTGCTAACTTCCTGTTCTAAGGGATTTTCCTTCTCTATTGCTGAAATTTTTTCGCCTTCGTGATTCATAATAAGTATTTATATTTATTATTCTCATCTTAACAATCGTATCATTTTGATACGATTTTTTCAATTATTTTTCGTAGACTCCTGTTACCCACTCAAATTCATTTTGCCAATTTCTACCACTACAACCAAATCCAGGACTACCAGGAAAGGTTGTACTCACGGTTTCCATATTTGTAACTCCTAATACATAAAAAGGAACTCCTCCACAACCATAATAAACAGAGTCAGTCTCCGGGTATCTATAATAAAGATAACCAGAACAAGATCCAGTGCCAACAGAGTCTCTTGGCGTATTATTCATAATGCCAGCCAATTGTGTATTTAAAAAAATGTAATCTTTATTCCCAGTATCCCAACCACCGCAACCATCATTAATTGCATTTGGATAAACTCCATTTTGTGAGCGATACATTTCTAAAGCAATCATTATTTGACGCATATCTGACATTCTTTTTGCATCTCTTGCTTTTGCCATATACATATTAACATTGACCAAAACAATGCTCGCCAAAAACGAGATTATAGAAATTACAACTAAAAGCTCAATTATAGTAAAACCTTTATTTTTGTTTTTTAATATATTCATAGGCTGATAGGGCGGCTTTAGCTCCCTCGCCCACTGCTGTTACAATTTGCTTATACTTTCCCATATTGCAGTCCCCCGCAGCAAAAAGACCAGGAGTTTTGGTTTGAAAAGTTTCAGTTTCTGCCATAATTTCATCACGGCTTGAAAATTCTACTAAATCTTTTACAAAAGCAGTAGCAGGAGAATAACCTATTTCAATAAATGCGCCTTGCACTTCTAGCTTTATTTCCTCTTTTGTTTGTGTGTCTTGATAAACCAAGGTTTTTAAAAACCCATCCCCTTCAAATTTTAAAACTTTGGCATTTATTATAATCTCAGCTTTACCAGAGCGTGTAATTAAATTTTGATTTTCTAAATCAGCTTTCGGTTTATCAGAATATTCTAAAATATAAATTTTACTTACATAATTAGATAAAAAACTGGCACTTTCAAACCCAGAATTTCCTCCACCAATTACAGCCACTACTTTATTTCTAAATACTGGTCCGTCGCACAATGAACAATAGCTTACGCCTTTGCCAATAAATTCTTTTTCGCCTTGCACTTCAAGTGGTCTTGGGTCAGCTCCTGTGGCCACAATTACAGCCGCAGCTTCATATTTTGAGCCACTTGCGGTATCTAAAACAAAATTATTTTCTGGTTTAGAGATTTTTAAAATTTCATCTGTCACAATTTCCACTTCGTTTTTTTTAAGCTGGTTTTCAAAAATTTTAATTAGTTCTGGACCAGAAATTTTTTCAAATCCAGGATAATTTTCAATATCCACTGCTTTTTTAGCCACCTGTCCACCAATATCCTTTGAAATAATCAAAGTTTTTAATTTTTGACGAGCAGCATAAATTCCTGCAGATGTTCCTGCAGGCCCAGCCCCCACTATTATTAAATCGTAAATCATATTATTAATACGTTTTTAAAATTTATTAAATTAAATTGTTTTATTTTACCAAACAAAAAGCCCTGTTACAAGAGCCTTTTGTCACGCATTTACTATATTAGTTTTTCACAGGCATTTCACCTAGCTTAGTTTTTTCTATTTTAAACTTAAGTCTTTCAAGCATACGTTGAGCTGCGACCTCCTCTTCTATAACTTTTTCGGCATTAGCAGTCACAGGTGAACTTAAAAATTGATTAACATCATGTACATACAAACTAAGATGAGCATTTGAAGATAAGTCAGGATCATCCTCTACCTGCTTTGCTAAATCTGCTAATTCTTTTCGACGTGGCAATTTATCTAAATCCAATTTTAATCCTTCTTTTGCCTTACTGGTAAGCTTTACGTTATCCCACTGCGCCTCTAAATCTTTGCACACTGCTTTTAATTCTTCTGACATTGCTCTTTGTTCTGATGTTTCTTCTTGAGCACCAACCTCATTTTCATTTTTCATATATTT
>CAIWKF010000055.1 GCA_903913175.1 Candidatus Staskawiczbacteria bacterium | reverse complement strand
TATTTAAAAATAATAAATAATATTCATAATTATATGGAAATTTTTAAAAAAAGAATTTCAACGTTAATAGGAATGGTAATTATTTTTGCTGTAGTAATTTTTGCTTTTGGTGGAGTTTTTGCATATGAATATTATTTTATTCCGAAAACTCAGACTTTAAATATTGTAGTCCCAACAAAAGTACAAATTCTAACTTCTACACTCCCTATAACAACTATAGAAAAGCAAAATCTTTCGGATTCTAATCATAATAGTGAACATGTTTATTCAGATTCTATAATAATAAAAGGGAAAGATATTTCAGATAGTAGTATAGAATTTACTAAAAATATTACCTTGCCAGGTTTTAGGAATTTAAATATAAATATTTTAAACAACATCAATCAGTTATTGGGTTTCAAAAATATAACCGGCTGTGATAGTTTGGATGATGTTAGATGTACTGTTAAAACAAGTTTTCGTGGTTTAACGGATGTTGATTACCAAATAAATTATGACAAAAATAATCTTTTAAGTATTTCTTTAACTACAACCTATTTAGGCCTTTATCAATCAGAAAATACTCATAATTACTTAATAAATCTTATGAATGGCGAGGTTGTAAAACCCACAGACATTTTTTATCAGAATAAAATTAGTGATTTGCTAAATATTTTAAATGTAAAGTTACAAAGTAATATTCAACAAGAGTTAGATTTTGCAAAGAAAGAAAATCCTTCGGGGCAGGGTGATATGTGTTCTGAAGAAACCATTAATCAAAGATTGCAATCAGAAAAGAAAGATGATCCAAATTATGGTAAATTTATGGAGCAAAATTTAATCGCATCAAATGATTTGAATAGAAAAATACCACAATATACAAATTTAATAATTATGCCAAATGGTATAGAATTTATTTATGATTTTATGTTTGCCCATGCAATACAGGCATGTCAGCCTGATGGAGTAATAGTTTTGAGTTATACTCAATTAAAAGATTATATTCGACCAGATGGCTTGCTTGGTAGTGAATTAAAATAAAATTTAAATCAAGTTTAATGAAGAAAAAATATTATGCGTGGGTGGCAAATGGTAAAAATGGGGTGACAGAAACTTGGGAAGAATGCAAAGAAATTACAGCTGGCGTGGCTGGGGCAAAATTCAAAAGTTTTGAAAGTTTAAATGACGCACAGCTTTGGATAAATGCTGGTGCAGATTATAAAATAAAATATTTAGATGTAAGGCCAGGCATTTATTTTGATGCAGGTACAGGTGCTGGAAATGGAGTAGAAGTAAGTGTAACAAATGACAAAGGAGGTAATTTGCTGGAAGAAATTTTACCAAAAAAAGAATTAAATGCTCGAGGCAAAAAACAATTAAATGGCGTAACTAATAATTTTGGTGAACTTTTGGCTTGTAAATATGCCTTACAAATTGCTCTTAAAAAACAAAAAACTGGTCGGGGTCGGACCCCGACTGAAATTTTTGGTGATAGTAAATTAATTATTGATTATTGGTCAAAAGGTTTTATAAAAAAAGAATTGCCAGAAGAAACTATTGCCTTGTCTAAAGAAACAAAGGCTTTAAGATTTGAATTTGAAAGAAATGGTGGTAACATAGAACATGTGTCTGGTGGCAAAAACCCCGCAGACCTTGGG
>CAIWKF010000054.1 GCA_903913175.1 Candidatus Staskawiczbacteria bacterium | reverse complement strand
GTTTAAATTTTAATTAAAGTTTGTGGCAATAACTGTTATTTTCATTTCACCTTTTTTAAAGTTGTCGTCTTTAACTGCTCCAAAAATTATTTGTGCTTTAGGATCAGCATTTTTAGTAATTACTTTAGCTGCTTCTTGAAGCTCATTTAGTGTTATATCCTGCCCTGAAGCATTAAATAAAACTCCACGCGCACCATTAATTGAAAAATCTAACAATGGTGAATTTATGGCTTTTTCTGCAGCTTCTGTGGCCCTGTTTTCACCTCTTGCAATACCCGATCCAAAAAGCGCCACACCAGAGTTTTTTATAATTGAAACAATAGATGCAAAATCAATGCTAATAATTCCTGGAATTAAAATTAAATCTGTAATTCCTTGTACAGCTTGCATTAAAACTTCATCACACATTAAAAAAGCATTGGTAACCGTAGTCTTTTCATCAATTATCTTTAAAAGCTTATCATTAGAAATTACCAATAAAGAATCAACTTTTGTTCTTAAAAAAGACAAAGCATCATCGGCTACTTTTTTCCTTTGTTGCCCCTCAAAAGAAAATGGCGTTGTAACTACTGCAATTGTCAAAATACCAAGTTCTTTGGCAATTTCTGCAATTATTGTAGAAGCCCCCGATCCTGTGCCACCGCCCAAACCACATGTTATAAAAACCATATCTGAGCCCTTTAGGTTTTCTGTAATTTCTTCTTTATTTTCTTGTGCAGCAGCCTTTCCTAAACCAGCGTCCATTCCTGTCCCTAAACCTTTAGTAATATTTTTTCCAATTAAAATCTTTTTTTGCGCTTTACAAAAATGCAAAGCTTGAGCATCGGTGTTTATTGCAATTATTTCAATTCCAGAAATATTTGATTTTGAAATTCTAGAAATTGTATTCGATCCAGACCCACCAACACCAACTACTTTTATAATAGGATTCATATAATAATTTATGGGACAAAAGCTTTAAATATTTTTTTAATTTTTTCCCAAAGTCTGCCCACAAACCCCATTATACCTTCTTTAGTTTGCTCGTCAATACTGTTGGCTCCTAAAACTAAACCAGCAACAGTTGCTAAAGCAGGATCTTCATCTATTCCTGCAATATTTTTTACACTTCCAATTTCACAAGGAAGTTTTAGCATTTCTCTGGCCAATTCTTTTATTTTTGGTAATTTAGCCCCACCTCCAGTTAAAACAATTCCTCCAGGCAAAAGTTCTTGTTTCCCAATTTTTTTTAATTCTTTGGCAACTTGATCAAAAATTTCAGAAACCCTTGGTTCAATTATGTCTACTAAAGTTTTTTTAGTAAAATTAACCACAGAAGAAGACTTATCAAAAATTTCTATTTTCTTTTTAGATTGATCCTTTTTCTCTTTATCAGTTTTCACAAAAAAACAAGAGCCATGTTGTTTTTTTATACTTTCAGCAATAGAAATTTCAGTTTTTAAACCAATAGCAATATCGTTAGTAATGTTTGCCGAACCCAAAGAGAAAACCGCCAAATGTATCAATTCCCCCTCTTCAAAAACCGCCAAACTAGTTGTGTTAGATCCAATATCAATTACTGCAGAACCCAATTCTTTTTGTTGTGGGGTTAACACAGCTTCTGCTGCTGCCAAAGGAGAAGGTACAACATCATCAATGTGCAATTTTGCGTTTACAACCGCCTGAGTAATATTTATAAAGTAAGGAGAAAACACACAAAGTAAAAGTACCTTAGCTTCTAATCTTACGCCTTTTAAAGCTAGAGGATCTTTTATGCCTTTTTGATCATCAATAATAAACTCTCTAGGAAACACATCTAAAACCTCTTCATTAGAAGGAATGTTTATAGCGCGTGTTGCTTGTAAAACCCTATCTTTATCTTCCTGTGATATTATTTGGTTGGCGCGAGATACAGAGATTATGCCATCGGAAGGAATAACATATAAATGACTTCCACCAATGTTTACATATACAGAATTAATTTTCCTTCCAATATTTTTTTCTACCCCAGATACCAGTAATTGAATGTTCTTGGCTGTTTCTTCAATATTAACTACTGCTCCTTTTCTTAAACCAAAAGAAGGCATTTGATCATAAGATAAAACACATAATTCCTCTCCTTTTTTTTGCACAACTAAAAGTTTTATTGTGTTTGTGCCAACATCAAGCCCTGCAATAATTTGACCTTTTGCCATCTGTTTATTTTCTTAATTTGTGGTATAAGTGCTACTTGTTGTGACGCGTAGCCTTAGCCATAGTCTTTAATTTTAAATTTTAAATTTTAAATTTTGCTAAATATGCTTTTTCTTTTGTTTCCATTTTTACTGCTTCTTTCTCAGAACCTTCATGGTTATATCCACACAAGTGTAAAACTCCATGAATTAAAATTTTTGCTAATTCTTGTTTAAATGTCACGCCAAATTTTTTAGCGTTTTCTTTAACAACTTCTAAACAAATAATTACTTCACCAATTTCTGCATTTATATTTTGAATCTCTTTGCTAATATTTTTTTCAAAAGATAAAACATCAGTTGGTTTATTTTTGTTTCTGTATTTTTTATTAAGCTTTTGTATTTCCAAAGAATTAACAAAAGCAACCGATAGATTTTCTATTATTCTATTTTCACCTTTTAATACTTTTTTTGCAACCCCTGTGTATAACTTTTTGTCTATTTTAAATTTTGTTAAATTATTTATTTCAATCATATTATTCAGTAATAACTCTTAAGACTTCTTCTAAAGAAGTTAAACCTTGAGCGGCTTTGACAAAACCATCTTCAATCATAATACGCATGCCTTCTTTCACAGCACAGGCTGTAATTTCATCTGAATTAGCTTTTTTTATAATTAAATTTTTTAGACTTTCTGTTATTGGAAGAATTTCAAAAATTCCAAGCCTGCCCCTATACCCATCAGTTGATCCAGGAGATGATTTTGGTTTATAAAAAACAATATCTTTTATATCTGCTTTTTGGTCAATTGATTTTTCATCTTTTAAAAATTGTAAAACTCTTTCTAAATCACAATGTTTTGCTATATCTTTTAATTCGGCAGGCGTTGGCTTATATTTTTCTTTTTCTCCTGAAAATTTCCTAACCAATCTCTGGGCAATTACTAAATTTAAAGTTGAAGAAATTAAAAATGGTTCACAATCCATATCAATAAGTCGCGGTATAGCTCCTGCTGCTTGCGTTGTGTGCAGTGTAGATAAAACTTGGTGACCAGTTAAAGCCGCATTAATTGCCAAACTTGCTGTTTCATTATCTCTAATTTCTCCAACCATAATAATATCTGGATCTTGCCTTACCAAAGATCTAAGCCCAGCTGAAAATGTTAACCCAATTTTTGAATTTGCCTGAGTTTGGTTGACTCTTGGCATTCTATATTCAATTGGATCTTCAATTGTAGAAATATTTACATCTGGAGTATTTAAAATTTCCATCATAGAATATAAAGTTGTTGTTTTTCCTGAACCAGTAGGCCCTGTGACCAAAATCATACCAGAAGGTCTTAATAAGTTTTCTTTTACAATTTCTAAAAAATGTCCAGATAAGCCCAAACTTTCTAAAGTATTAATTTTATTTCCTTCTGCAAGCATTCTCATTACAATTTTTTCACCATTAAAAATTGGCAAAATTGAAACCCTAACAGAATATTTATAATCCTCTGTTTCAATTTTAAATCTACCATCCTGAGGAAGCCTATGTTCATCTAACTTTAAGTTAGAAAGAACTTTTATTCTAGCTACAATTCCAGATGATGCTGTAGCAGGTAGACTCATAACATCTCTTAAAATTCCATCAATTCTATACCTTACAACAACTTCTTTTTCTAATGGTTCAACATGCACATCAGATGCCCTTTGCAAAATTGCATGTTTTAATAAAGTATCAACAATTTTAATAACAGGTATTTCTTCAGCTACTTTTTGCAGCTCTTCTCTTGCTTCAAAAGAATCATCTTCTTTTATGTGCTTTATTTCACTTGAGTCTTGCTTAATAATTTCTCCAAATTCTATTTCTAAGGTTTTTTGATATTGATATAAAGCATTTTTTATACTTTCTTGAGTAGTTAATCTTGGCAAAATACTTAAAGAAGTATTTGTTTTTTTAATAAACTCAATAGTTCTTAAGTCTTCGGGGTCTATCATAGCTACTTCTAAATTATTCTCATTTTTTCTAAAAGCAATAATGTTGTGTGCTCTTGCAATTGGTTCTGGAATAATTTTTAAAATATCTGGAGCAATATTTTCCTTTTCTATATTTATAAATGGAATACCTAAAATATATGCTTCAAGCTTTACTATGTCTTCTTCTTTAGCCAAACCATCAGAAACTAAAATTCTACCCAATTTTTGATTAGTTTTTTCACTTTTCTCTAAAGCTCTATCAAGCTGAGATTTTGTAACTAAATTAGCATCTAAAAGAAACTTTTTTAAACGCTCTTGATCTATTTTCATTATTTTATTATACCACAAATAAAAAAAATCAATATGTGTATAAATGTCTGTAAGTTTCTATTAAAACTTTTTGACTTTCCATAATAAAAATGCTATATTTATTAGCGTAGCGATATATATTAAAATAATATCGGGGTGTCGTATAATGGTAGTACGTGCGCTTTGGGAGCGTACAGCCTGAGTCCGATTCTCAGCACCCCGACAAGTAGTTTTAGCGGGCTTGCCCCGCCGAAGCTCGCAGGCGTAGGCGGGTATCGTATACCGGTATTACCTTAGCTTTCCAAGCTAATGAAAGGAGTTCGACTCTCCTTACCCGCTCCAACAAAAAAATAACCTTATAAAAAGGTTATTTTTTACTTTAGTTATACTTTATTTTGCGCGGGAAAAGCGGGTAAAGCCAGAACACGAAATAATTTCAATGCCATTTTTTTCAAGTTCATCCATAAGCAAGTTTACCCCTAAAGAATCTGAGGAAATATGTCCAGCAATTACTACATTTAAATGGGCTGACTCTGCTTCTTTTTTATGTTCTTCAGAAATATGCATTCCCACCACTGTTCCAATTCCAGCTTGAGCTATTTTTTCGTAAAGTTTTGGTGAACCCTCTGTACCACCAGTAATTTCTGATAAAGCAATTTTACCACATCTGTTTTCTGCGCTTCCCACAAAAATTTTTGGTCCTACACCAATTTTTATAGCTTCTTTATATTCTGGAATACTTTTTAAAATATTTATTAATTCACCAACTGTTTCTGGTTTTTTTTCTTCTGGTAAATTATCTAAAATATTTTTTAAAAATTTTGCAGCCAAATTATCACAAGGCGTATGAGAATTCATTAAATTAACTTTTAGAATTTTAGCTGAATCTACTGTTCTTTGATGATTTGAAGCGTTAACTCCTCTTGCAACTTCTGAAATTCTTTCACGCATTAAACCTTCGGCAATATTAATTGGTACGCCATAAAAATTTAAAACATCGCACTGTAAACTCATAACATCTGCCAACTGTGCCAAACCCTTACCAATAGGATGGTGAGAAATTACCAAGTCTATATCACCTAGTTCTTTAGCCATTAAAATTTCTGCCACCCCAATATCAATACCAACTAAAACTTTTTTAATTTCTTTGTCATCTGCAATATTATAAACTCTTGAATCCAAATAAGGATTTCCTAATTCTTCTTTGTCAAATTCTTCTTTTAAGTCTTCAGGTAGGCTAGAAAACTTCTTTTTTTTGTTTTCCAAAAATTTAGCCACTCCAGCTTGACCTCTAAAGTCCACCGCAATTCCCATTTTTATTGATAAATTTTGTATATCTTGAATTTTCATATTTTTTAGTTTTTAAAAGACGTAATAAAACTATTACGCCTTTAAAATTCTATTTATTTTTCTTTTTGTTTTTCATTTTTCCACCCTTTTCTTCTTTAGCTTTTCCTTTATTTTGTTTCTGGGCCACTTTTACCTGTTTTTTAGCAGGCTTTTTTGACTCCACAGCTTTGGCGGTTGGATCACCCAAAACTCTTTTATAAAGTTCTGTAATTGCTTCTTCTTGTTTTTTGACATCCCAAAACTTTTTCCTAATTCTAGATTTTTCTAATCTAATAAATTTTCTATCAGAATTTTTTAATGTTTTCATACTTTTTGTAACTTAATTAGTAATGTCTATACTTTACCTTAAAAAATTAAATTAATCAAGAGATTGTGCAATATGTATTGACACGATTATAAAATTATGATATAATATTGTCATTACCCTTGAGATTGTTTCTCCTGCGGTATCGCACCTTACAATCAGTTTCTCCGTGTTTATTTTTTGAAGGAGGTTCTTTAATGAACCGTACAAATCTTTTAGTGGTGTCGTTTTTGTTCGTCGTCTGCCTTGGTTGCGGCGATGGTGGCCTTGCTAAACTCAATGAGTTAGTGGCCAAGGTTAGTGCCTTGACCACAGAGAGAGACCAATTCTCTCGCGATAACATTGAGCTTCAGAAGAAGCTCGATGAATCAAAAAAAGTGGTCAACAACCTATCCGCGCGAGTGGACTGGTTTGAAGCCCAGCTTCGCCAAAAAACCGCCGAAAGTGCGGTCGCTACTCAAGCAGTGGCTGGCCTAAAAGAACGCAAAGACGAGCTCAAATTGGCTGTCAGTGAATTGACGACCAAGAAAGGCGAGCTCGAACTCGAGATCGCTCGGCGAGACGAAAAAAAGCGTCTTGAAGACGCGGCTACAGCCAAAGTCATGGAAGACAAACTCAAGCTGGAACAAGGAATAGTTCCGCTAGAGCTTTTGTCCAAGGATGGTGATGCTCGGCAACGCAGGATTTTCATCTTGTGTGTGGCACAAAGCCATAACGAGAAAGCCTACAAGCTTCTCGTGAACATGCTTGCCGACAATGATGTCGCCGACACGGCAATGAATGCTTTGTCGCGTGACCTTGACCCCAGAAACCTTGGCGTTGGAAAAGCCTCAGTCAAGGTTATTCTTGGGGCCATAAAAAGCCCTGCCACTATTCCCGCGTCTTCCGACGCCAAAAAATTGGCTGACGTGAAGGCTCGTGCTATGCGCGCAATTGTCAATATTGGCTATGAAGCTGTTGACGATTTAATTCTCCTCTTTGTGGAAGAGAAAGAAACGCGCGAATGGGCACGGGATTGCCTAGTTCAGATTGGATCGCCGTCCAAACCCAGCCTTCAACGGGCAATGGTTAGCTCTAACGAGCTAATTAAAACTCGGGCATTTGAGGCGTTCCAATGGATTGAAACAAATGAGACTTCAAAGCCAAAAGTTTCAATTCCTGCTCCGGAACCGTCACCCGCACCTGTGGTAAATATCAGTGTGACGGTTCCGGAGACAAAAGTGGTGGTGAATAATATTCCCACCCCCGTGGCCCAGTCGGTAGTAAAAAAAGTTGCACCATCCCCGTGTGGCTCGTGCAACTAATATTTTAAGGTTTTGCAGATTGTGTTTGCAAAACTAAAAGCGTCTTTCTTTCGAAAGACGCTTTTTAAAATGTATATTTTTACTTTGATTACTTTTCAAAAGTTTTTTCAATTGTATTTAATGTTTTAATACCATTATTAATTTTTTCTTCTATTTCTTTAAGATGATTTTTAGAAATTTTTGTTTTATTCATTTGCCCATCAAGCTCAGCTTTATAACTTTTTAACATTTCATTATCTAAAAATTCATTTGCTGATTGGCTATTAAGAAAATTAGATCCTTCATTATTCCCACTTTTTATAAACTTATCAACAAGTTCTGCTTTGGTTTGTATTAAGCTATTAACCTTATCTAAAACTTTCTTTACATCCTTAGAATTAGGTTTTTCTCCACTTGCAAGCTCTTTATCAGCTACATATTTTTCACCTGAAACAACTTTTTTACCTCTAACAGTTGCGTGTCAAATCATATAACTATCTGACCGAAATGGGTGTTTGATTAACCCCTGAAAAACTGACTGAAATTTTCTTTTTAATATCGACATTTTGAAAATTATCTTTTGATTTTTTCTGTTTGTAAAACTGATAAAGATTGT
>CAIWKF010000053.1 GCA_903913175.1 Candidatus Staskawiczbacteria bacterium | reverse complement strand
GCCTCATGAAGCACTCGGTCAACTTACGCCAACAGAATACTCGCAAAGGCTAAAAATCTATGGTCTACCAACCAAAAACGTTATCGTATTACAAACTTAACAAGTGTATCACATGTATCTGAACCTAGACAGCCAGTTGTAGTTCCAGTTCCACTCACCACCATTCCAGTACAGATACAGAACGTACCGCTTGCCATTCGGAGTCCGAAATTCGCAGAATATCATCCACATCACCACCCCTCGAAGTTTATATGAAACGATCTCTGGGTTGCATCTTATTCAACATCTTGTATTTTTGTTTTACAAAAAAACTAATGCCCTAATATTCTGCGCCAAGTGTCTTCTTTTTTGTTGGAAATATTTTGTATATCCTCCGTTTGAAACCCTGCCTGCCGGCAGGCAGGCGTAATCGCAAACGCTCTCAACATACAAATACTGGTCTCGGTAGCAGAAATCCGTAAACTTCCACATATTCACCTACTGCCACTTTTTATTTTATCAAAGTTTTGTGAAAAATAAAAGTCCCTGCACGTTCATAATGCAGGGACTAAGGACAAATTTGCTTAAGGTCAAGGTCAAAGCGACCAAGACCAAAGAGCAAATTCATTTGACACTTGCAAGGACGGCCGAGAAATTGCCGGCGTACCAGGTGCCGTCAAGCCAGTCGCAGTCCCAGAACCACTCACCACCATTCCAGCACAGATACAGAACGCACCGCTTGCCATCCGGAGCCCGAAGGATCAGTCCGAAAAAACTAATAAACTTAACTCCTTTCGTCAATCTCAGATTTTCCAGTACGCTTTCTTCCGATTTACCTTCGGCCTTCTTGGCTTGGTAGTCCCCCCAAATTGACAAGAAGGCTCGACCACCAAGGCGAATCTTGCCGATTTGCTTCTGGCGGAGTAAATTTTCCTCGCCAGTGATGTACGACTCCTTATCGCGTAGAAAATTCACAATCTCGACCTTTTTTCCCCAGTCAATTTCATTGATATCGTCCTCGCGAACATCCTTGTCCTCCTCACCGCCGACCAAAAGACCGTCGCCATCAATCGGTCCTTTCCAGACCGACCAATTCTCGCCAATGAATTCGCTGGGCTTAAAAGCCTTAGTGAGAGCGAGTTTCAGGCTCACCATCACCACAATCAACAACCCCTGAAGAAACATCAAGGCGCGTTCGGGGCCTCCCAGTTTCTTCACAATAGCGTTCAGTTGTCCAGCGGTCAGATCGGCAGAGGCAAATTCAATCATACTCATCTTAATCTCCTTGGGCTAAATTGCCCAGAAAAACTACCCCTAATCCGAGGCAGGAGCTTAACTGCATTAATGGCAGTCATAGCCAAAAAACCTTAAAAAATGTACGACGCCCGACGTCGACTAATTTAAAATCTTTTGGCTACAACCGCCAAATCCCAAATACCTTTATTTTTTACAATATAAAAGAGCAAATTATTATGCTCTTATTATATCATAATACTAAATCTATGTCAATATGCAAATTCCGTTTTTGGTGACTGCAATAGTGTGTTCAAAATGAGCTGCTAGAGAATTATCTTTTGTTGAATATCCGTAACCATCTTTAGCTTTTTTTATTCTATAATCACCAAGCGTTACCATTGGCTCTATACAAAAAACCATTCCCTCGGTTATTTTTTCTCTTGAGTTTTTTTTACCAAAATTTGGAATTAATGGATCTTCATGAACATCTCTACCAATGCCGTGGCCAAACAGATCTCTAACTAAACCTAATCCTTGCCCAGAAACATATTTTTCAATTTCATATCCAATATCACCAAAATTACTTCCAGCTTTTACAGTTTTCATTCCAAGACTTAAAGATTTTTTGGTAATTTTAAGCAATCTTTGCGCTTCAAAAGAAATTTTCCCAACAGCCACTGTGATTGCCATGTCAGTATTATAATTCTTATACAAAACTCCAAGGTCTAAAGAAATAATATCTCCCTCTTTTAAAATTCTGTTCTTTGATGGCAAACAATGTACAATTTCTTCATTAATAGAAGTACACAAAGAATAAGGAAATTTGTCATATCCTTTAAAAGCAGGCTTTGCCCCTTTGCTTAAAATATAGTTTTCAGCAAATTGGTCAAGCTCAAAAGTGGAAATTCCTGGCTTTACTAATTTTGCAGTCTCGCTTATAGTTTCTGCTAAAATTTTTCCACCTTCAGCCATTATTTCAATTTCCTCTTGCGTTTTTATAGTTATCACAAAAAATAAAGCGAGCCAAATAAATTTTTTTGAGGCGAGGGTTCACCCCGAAGAGAGGTCGAGCCGCAGAAAAAATTTAATTTGGCAAGCGAAGGATTACTGAATTGCTTTCATTACTTCTGCATGAACTTCGGCAATTGTTTTTTCACCATTTATTTTATGCACATTTACACCCTGCTTTTTCATATATTCTAGCATTGGCACAGTTCTTTCTGCGTATTCTTTAAGTCTAACTTTTATTGTTTCTGGGTCATCAAGCTTTTCTCTTCTTTTAAGCGCCGAACCATCTAAAGGACACATTGTTAAGTTTTCTGTTTCAGAGCTATACAAAATTGAATGACGCATTAACTCACAAGTTTTTCTTTTAGAATTTCTCCATAAAGTGGTTTCTGCAGAAATTTCTAAAAAAATGACATGAATATTTTCTCTACCAAAAAGTTGGTCTAAAACAGGCAGTTCTTTTTCTACTTCATACAAAGTTCTTGGTGAGCCAGACATAATTAAATTATCATCTTCATT
This sequence comes from Candidatus Staskawiczbacteria bacterium, assembly GCA_903913175.1. Taxonomy (GTDB): domain Bacteria; phylum Patescibacteriota; class Minisyncoccia; order Minisyncoccales; family Staskawiczbacteraceae; genus XYB1-FULL-32-11. Next base: position 288 of record CAIWKF010000053.1, on the reverse strand, counting down.
GTAAAGTTCTTTAATTTTATCTATCATCAAACTAACCACAAATGGTGGGCTTACTAAAATTCCTGTTTCCCATAATTTTTTTTCGTCAGATACCTTAAATTTCTCTCCATCAATTTCAAAGATTTTTTCTGGTCCTTCTTTTTTAAAACAGTTTTCAATAACCTTGCTAGATTCTAAATGATAATACCCCATTTTTTCTGCTAATAATTCTGACTGAGCACCTTTTCCTGCACCTGGAGGACCAAATATTATTACAACTTGTTTCATTTTAAATATAAAATTAATAAT
>CAIWKF010000052.1 GCA_903913175.1 Candidatus Staskawiczbacteria bacterium | reverse complement strand
GGGTTTAAGCTTACCTCTTGATCTTTGGCTTCTATGGGCTTTTTTGTTAAAATTTTTACTAAACCCTGGCTATCTAACTCTTTAAAATAATTTTTTACAATTCTATCTTCAAGCGAATGAAAAGATATAACAGCCAATCTTCCACCAGAAGATAAAACAGAAAAAGCTATTGATAAAAACTTTTCTAAATTATTAAGTTCATCATTAACTGCAATTCTTAAAGCTTGGAAGGTTCTTGTCGCACAATGTATTTTTCCAAATTTAAATTTTGTAGGAATTACTTTTTCTATAATTTTTACTAAATCAAAGGTTGTTTCAATTTTTTTTATTTTTCTTTGCTCTACAATTTCCTTTGAAATTTTTTTTGCAAAATTCTCTTCTCCATATTCTTGAATTATTTTTTCAATTTCTTCTTGTTTCCAATTATTAATGATTTCTTTAGCAGTTAAATCATTTTTCTCTGGACTAAAGCGCATATCTAGTTCTTCATTTCTTAAGAATGAAAATCCTTTTTTACTTTCATCTGTCTGCCATGAAGAAAATCCTGCATCCAACAAAATTCCATTTACTTTATTAAAACCAATTTTCTCTAAAATTTCTTTTATTTTTATATACGAGTCATGTGCTAAAAATAACCTATCTTTAAAGTGCTGTAAGTTTATTGTACAATTTTCAATTTGTCTTTCATCTAAATCAATTCCTAAAACCTTTCCATTTGGTGCAATTTTTTCTAAAATTACTGCCGAATGTCCACCTTCACCTATAGTACAATCAACAAAATTATCGTTTGCTTTTGGATCCAAATTTTCTATAACTTCATTTAACAACACAGGTATATGCATTTAATATAGCGAGTAGCGAGATAATAAATTTTTCGAGCACGCGGGTGCCCCGTAGAGAGGCCGTGGCGCGCAGAAAAATTTGATTATCGAGCGAAGCGCATAAAATCCTAGATTCCCAGGCCACCTAATTTTGAAACCATCTCTCCTAGTCCTTTTTCAGCTTTCTTTTTATATGTTTCCCATTTTTCTTCATCCCAAACTTCCAATCTATTTGATAAGCCACAAATTACTACATTTTTTTTAAAATCTGCATATTCTTTTAAATAATCTGGAATTAAAATTCTACCTAATTTATCTAAAGAAGCCTCCATAGCTCCTGCTAATATAATTCTAGAAAATGATCTAGCTTCCATTTGTGAAATTGGTAAATTACTTAATTTTTCAGCCACAGCTTGCCATTCTTTTATAGTATAAACCACTAAACAATTTTCTATGCCGCGTGTAATTACAATTTTATCACCCAGTTCTCCTCTGAATTTTGAAGGTAAAGCTAATCGCTTTTTGCTATCAATTGTATGCTGATATTGACCAATTAACATGGAATTTTTTTCTTTATTTAAATGAATTGGGTGCTCTCTATAAATTACAAATTGGTTTTTCTAAAGTTGCAATTATTTTAATTTTTGCAAAAATGCGTCAGACGCGGCCCTAAGGCACAATTTTTTGCCAAGTTGCACACCTAGCCTTTTTTGCAATTTATAGAGAGCTATTTATGGTTATATTCCCAGAATACAACCTTCAAGGTTATCCACAGAGAACTTGAGTTCTCCCACAGTTATCCACATATTCCCACTTCATATTATTTATACTCCATTTCATGCCTTCGTGTCAAATGTCCCATAAAACACCAATTATAGTCGTAAAACAGTAAAGTTATCCACAGCCCCAAAATTTACTTTTTACAATTTTTGTTATTTTTAGTCGTAAACAAAAAAGTGGCCATTTAAGACCACTTCCCCCACTTTTGCCCTAATTAGTTGCCCAATAATAAAATACTTGTTCTGCGTCTTTATTTCTTATTGAATGACTTAAGTCGTTTCTTAATGGTTTTGAGGCTGGATACATGTTAGGTGACCACCAATAACCATATGATATAATTGATTCGACATTGTTTCCTGCTGTCTCAAAAAGTGATTCATATAATAAGGCCTGTTCTTTATCATCTCTAATTAAATCACTATGAAGTTCTCCTGGCTCAATCCATCCACCACTTATTACTCCTTTATAACTAGGAATTGTGACCAACAAAATCTTTTCATTTTTTATTTCAGACCAAAAACTTTGCTGAAAATATTTTTGAAATGCAATTTTTAATGAGTCTACATTAACCTCTGAATTTTGAAAAAATGATTTTGCCATTTTATCTCCGTTTACTTCAAAATATACAACTGTAAAATCAAAATCGCTTAAATTAGTTTTACTAATTATATCAGGATAGCCAAAAAATCCAATTCTACCTGTAAAAACATTTTTGACTTCTTTGGCAAGATCAGTCCAATAATTAGAAAGACTTCCTGGATACCTATAATCAATAATTACATCTGCAGGATTTATAATAAAATCTGTTACACCAGCAACTTGGGCTTTTTTTGCTTGAGAAACCATTGTGGTTTTTAAATTATTTAGAAACTCTTGCCACTGCGTTTCATTAAAACCTCTTAAACTTTCTTCGCTTGTTAGGCCAGCACTATTTTCAGTAAATTTTTTAAATAACTGCCCCATTACCATTTCCTTTATATTTTTATCTTTATTGGCACTGGAAATAAAACCTTCAATTTCGTTTTTTGTATCTGATAAGTTTGTTAACATTATGACTCTTTCCTGATAATTCTCTTTTGCAATTTTAACAACATTTTTCAAATCTTCCTCGGAAATATTATATGTAGCTGGAAAAGTTTTTTTATCTAAAACTTTGATATTTGTACCTTCGCCTAAATTAATAAAATCTGTAAATAAATATGATTTTGAACCAATACTTCCAATTCTTTTTAAAGCTGTTTGATAGTTATTTTCTGTATTTTCTCCAAGATTTATTAGTAAATGAGGATTTCCCCAAATATCCATTGTTCCAACACCAAGTATGATTTTTTTTGCGTTACCATTCAAAAAATTTACATAGTTTGGCTTTTCAAATTTAAATGGCAAAAGCAAAGAAGAAGAATAACACCAAGGAGGCATAGGCCAAGGACCTTCTGGCGGACAAATACTAAAAGAAAACATGCAAATCACACCAATAACTAATAAAGTAATAATCCCAAAAATTGTAATTAAAATTTTATTCATAATAATGATTTTTTAATATTTAATTTTGTTAAATTCCATATGTTTACTTTACCAAAAACCATGCCACTTGCCAAGACAATTACCATACACAAAAGGTGGCTTTATAGTATTTTATTTGCCAAAGGAGTATAATTAACTTATTAAT
>CAIWKF010000051.1 GCA_903913175.1 Candidatus Staskawiczbacteria bacterium | reverse complement strand
CTTGATATAAAATTTATTAGGGAGAATAAATAGATTGTGAAAAAGGCTTGCCAAGATAAAAATATTGAAAATGGCGAGGATTTAGTAGAGCAAGTTTTAGAATTGGATATTAAAAAAAGAAGCTTAATGACTTCCTTAGAAGTTTTGCGTGCTAAGCAAAATAGTTTAAGTAAATTTTCTAAAGGCACAGACCAATCAAATATTGAAGAAGCTAAAAAAAATAAACTAGAAATAAAAACCTTAGAGCCAGATTTAGATGAAACAGATAAAAAATTAATGGAACTTGTGATGAAAGTGCCGAATATTCCCTTGGCAGATGTGCCAGTAGGGCATAGTGAAAATGACAATGTGGTTATAAAAACAGTGGGCAAAAAACCAGTTTTTGATTTTCTAGTAAAAAGTCATTGGCAATTGGCAGAAAACATGGATTTAATTGACAAAGAAAGAGCATCAAAAGTAACAGGTAGTCGCTTTGCATATTTAAAAGGGGACTTGGTTATTTTGCAACTTTCAATGTTTAGGTTTGCAATTGATGTTTTGTGCAGTCAAAAAACTTTAGCGCTTATTGCAAAAAACGCAAAATTAAAAGTAAGTACCAAGCCTTTTGTGCCAGTGCTTCCACCTTTAATGATAAAAACAGAACCATATTCTGCCATGGATAGACTTGAGCCAAAAGAAGAGCGTTATAAAATTGAAGGTGAAGATTTGTGGCTTCAAGGAAGTGCTGAACATGTGCTTGGCACAATGCACATGAATGAAACTCTGCCTGAAGATGTTTTCCCAATTCGTTATGTGGGTTGCGCCACAAGCTTTAGAAAAGAAGCTGGCACTTATGGCAAAGACATGGAAGGCATAATTCGCATGCATCAGTTTGATAAGCTAGAAATGGAAAGCCTAACCACTGCGGAAAATTCCTTGCAAGAGCACTTTTTTATGATTGCAATTCAAGAATATTTAATGAGCCAGCTTGGCCTGCCTTATGAAGTAATACAAAAATGTACTTTTGATATTGGAAAACCAAATGCGCGTGGCGTGGATATAAACGCTTGGCTTCCGGGGCAAAATAAATACCGCGAAACTCATACTGCAGATTATATGACAGATTATCAAGCTCGCAGGCTTCAAACTAAAGTTCGCAGAAATTCTGGAAAAACCGAGCTTGTTCATACTAATGATGCCACAGCTTTATCGCAAAGGCCATTGATTGCCATTTTGGAAAATTATCAGCAAAAAGATGGAAGCATTAAAGTGCCAAAAGTTTTGCAAAAATACACAGGATTTAAAGTTATAAAACCTAAAAAATAAATGAAGACATTAATAATTTTACATGGGTGGCAAAGCTCAAAGGAAAAGTGGCAGAAAGTAAAGGCAATTATTGAAAATTCTGGAATTAGGGTTATTTGCCCAGATATTCCTGGGTTTAAGCATGAAACAGAATTAAAAGAACCTTGGAATTTAGATAATTTTATAAACTGGTTTAAAGATTTTGTTTTTTCTCAAGAACTGGAAAATCCAGAAATTAAGGATGGTTTTTATTTACTTGGGCATTCCTTTGGTGGCAGAATGACTATTAAAATTGCTTCGCAAAACTTATTTAAACTTAATGGAATTATCTTAGTGGCAGCAGCTGGAGTTAAAAGAAATTCTACATTCTATAAGGAAACCTTTGGTTTGGGTGCAAAATTAATTAAAGCTTTTAGGCTGGGAGACCATGCTTTGACAAAAAATGTTTATAATTTTTTGCGAATATTTTTTTATCATTATATAATAAGAAAAACAGATTACTTAAATGCCACAGGTGCTATGAGTGAAACTATTAGAAATATTTTGACAGAGGATTTAAAAGACAAATTAGATAAAATTATTGTACCGACAAAAATAATTTGGGGAGATAAAGACAATTATACTTCTGTGAACGATGCATATTTTATAAATGAAAAAATAAAAAATTCTGAATTGGAAGTTTATAAAAAAATTGGGCACATGCCATATCTTGAGTGCCCAGAAAAATTAGCAGAATCAATAATAGAATTTATAAATAAAACATAAATGAGCTTATTGTTAAAAATTGTTATGTTTTTTTGGATTTTTGCCTCTATAAAACAGGTACTTTTTTGGATATATTTATGGCAATTAAAGGAATATCATATTGGTAGATTTAAAGACCACTTTACAACGCAAAAAGGTAAGAGCCTGCTATTTAATAAATTAAGGTTTTTAAAGATTTTTATTTTAGTACTATTTTTGTTTATAGTTTTTTTATTCAATGATTTGCGAGAAATATCAATTAATTTTCTTTCGTATATTCTAGTTTTCATTTATTTATT
>CAIWKF010000050.1 GCA_903913175.1 Candidatus Staskawiczbacteria bacterium | reverse complement strand
GGTGCTGACACACCAATTAAATCTAGCGTATTTTTTAAAACAATTTTTGTGGCCAAAATTAAGTTAACTCTGGCATTAGTTAAATTTTTGTCAGGCGAAATAACTTTACATCTTTCATAAAACTATGAAAATTTTCAGCCAAATCTAAAGCATATTGAGGCAACCTTTGTGTTTGATAATCTTGTGCTGTGTTTCTAATAATTTCTGGTAATTTTATTATTTGTTTTATTAAATTAATTTCAGCTGATTCTTTTAATAAGCTAAAATTTTTAATATTTAATTTTTGGTTTTTGGTTTTTTTTAAAATACTAAAAATTCTAGCATAAGCATATTGTACTTTAAAAACAGGGTTATTATCTGATTTTTCTTTAGCTAAATTTAAATCAAAATTAAATTGCGTATCTGGCGTACGAGATAAAAAGAAAAATCTAGCCACATCTAAACCAACCTCATCAATTAATTCATCAATAGTTACATAAGTTCCTGCTCTTTTAGACATTTTTACCTCTTTGCCATTTTCAAATAAGCGCACCATTTGCATTACCACTGTATTTATCTTTTCCTTATCATAATCTAAAGCAAAAGCTCCTGCTTTTAAACGAGCTAAATACCCGTGGTGGTCGGCACCTAAAAAGAAAAATAACTGGTCAAAACCTCTTTCAAATTTGTTTTTTAAATATGCTAAATCAGAAGCAAAATATGTTTTTATGCCATCAGTTCTAATTAAAACCCTGTCTTTATCATCTCCTATATTTATTGACTTAAACCACACGGCATTTTCGCTTTTATAAGTAAAATTGTTTTTTTCTAATTCTAAAATTACTTTATCAACTTCCTTTTTTTGATATAAGCTTTTCTCTGAAAACCAAACATCAAATTTTATGCCCATCTTTTTTACAGATGGTTTTATCATTTTTTCTAAAATAATTTTACTAGCCTTTTCTCCAACATCTTCAACTGTTTTTCCCTTCACTTTTTTATTAAGTTCTTCTATATATTCTCCTTTATAAACAGCCTCTACATCTTTTAAAACTGAATGCCCTAAAACTTTGATTTGATTTCCAGTATCATTTATATAATATTCTTTGGTAACTTTATAACCTGCTTTTATAAAAACATTTGCCAAAACATCACCACCAAAACCACCCCTGCCATTTCCTAAAGTTAATGGGCCGGTTGGATTAGCTGAAATAAATTCTACATTTATTTTTTTATTTTTCCCAAATTTTAAATTTCCAAATTTTTCTTTTTGTTTTAAAATTTCTGCAATTTGTTTTTGTAAATATTCTTTTGATAAATAAAAGTTTATAAACCCACCTACCACTTCAATTTTTCCATTATCTTTTATTTCACCAATTTTTTCTCTTATTAAATTAGCAATTTCATTAGGATTTTTCTGCAAAATTTTTGATAAAACCATGGCTATATTCGTAGAATAATCTCCATGCGTGTTGTCTTTTGGTGTTTCAACTAAAATTTCTGGCAAATCAAAATTTACAAAAACTTTTTCTGCTTGCAGTTTTGTAATTGCCTTTTCAATTATTTTTTTAATTTCTTCTTTCATTATTGTATAGTTGTACCAATAAATGGTTTATTGTTTAAAAAATCTTCTAAACGGTTTAAATATTTCCCATTTATAATTATAACTTTTAGTTTTATTTTTTCAGCAAGTTTTGAGGCAGTAGGATCAAAGGGGCTAGAAAACCCAGGGGTCCATTTGTCTCCCACAAGTTTTCTAAAATCTGGCCAATTTATTTTATCTAAAGCCCTGGCATTTGGAAATTTTAATGGGTCTTTGTCAAAAACATAATCAATATTTGAAAGGTTTATAACTGTGCTAGCGCCATTTGCTTTGGCCGATAAAACAGCATCATAATCAGTAGAATGACCTGGTAAAAACCCAGCACCTACTACAACCCTTTTTTTACTAATTATTTTTTTTGTTGGGTTGGCAACAACCTCCTTGTCTGAATTTTTTTCAAAAACTTGTTTTACAATTTCTGCATTTAAACGAGAAATTTTAATTCCCATCCAATCACATGCTTTATTTTTAGCTCCAAAATCCTGTAAAACTTTTTGGTAGCGCCTGCAAACCTTTCCTCCGCCAACAAAAACAATAAACTGATTATTATTAAAATATTTTGTTAAGCAAATTTTTAATTTTTTTAAAAAACTAATATCAATTTCGTTTGGCACCACTAAAGAACCACCAAGAGAAATTATTACGGTTTTTTTCTTCATTTGTTTATTATTAAAATATGTAATAAGACCTTGCACTTTTTGTTGTTTTCTATTTAATAAATTTACCACAAAACATATAAACTTTAAAGGGTGTGAATAACTTTGTTGCTCTTAAATTTATTTGTATGGTATAATAAAATAATTTAATTTGATTATTAATATTAAATTTTTTATG
>CAIWKF010000049.1 GCA_903913175.1 Candidatus Staskawiczbacteria bacterium | reverse complement strand
TATTGTTTTCATCTGCTAAAACATTTCCGTTTTGATCATATTGATAATTGCTTATAATTGTTTCTGTTATATTATTTTTTCACAGTTGCAGGAAAGGGAATTTTGATGTAAAGTTAAGGTAATGGGAAATAAAAAAAAATGGAAAAGAAGTCTTCAAATAAAAATTTACATAAGGCAAACCAAGCAAAAAAGGATGAGTTCTATACTCAGCTTGTTGATATTGAAAATGAATTAAAACACTACAAAGAGCAGTTTCGAGATAAAGTGGTTTATTGCAATTGTGATGATCCTTTTGAAAGCAATTTTTTTAAGTATTTTGCTGCTAATTTTAATTTTCTCAAATTAAAAAAACTTATTGCCACAAGTTTTGTGCCGTCACCGATTGCAGGAAGACAATTGTCTTTTTTAGAAACAGCTGGGTTAAAAGATAAAGAAAAAAAAGAGCCGTTTAAGATTGAAATTAGTGAGGTTAAAGATATGAATTCTGATGGAGCAGTGGGTATTGATGATGTAAAATTATTGTTGGAACAAAATGCCAAAACTTGCACGCCACTAAAGGATAATGGTGATTTTCGTAGTAATGAATGTATTGAACTTTTGAAGCAGGCTGACATAGTTGTCACCAATCCGCCATTTTCATTGTTTCGCGAATATGTTGCCCAACTTGTAGAGTATAAGAAAAAATTCTTAATTTTAGGAAATATGAATGCTATTACATATAAAGAAATTTTTAAATTAATTAAAGCCAACAAGCTGTGGGCGGGTTATGGTTTTAATATGTCTATGGTTTATGCTAGTCCTTATTCAAATGAGTTAGATGATAATAGAAAATTTGTTGTTGGCAAAGGTTATGATCCAAATAAATATATTAAAGTTCCGGCAATTAATTGGTATACAAATTTAGATACAGAAAAAAGGCATGAGATGATTGATCTTTATAAGAAATATACAGCAAAAGAATATCCTAGATATGACAATTATGATGCGATAGAGGTTTCAAAAGTTTCTGATATTCCGATGGATTATAATGGTGCGATGGGCGTACCAATAACTTTTTTAAATAAATATAACCCTGTGCAATTTGAGGTGATTTGGATAGCGGATAGGCAGGATTCGCAAGGATTAAGGACAAAAACTTATACCATAAACGATACTCCAAATTACAACGACCTTAATAGGGGGCCGGTTATAAAGATAGAAGGTGAATTAAGAGTTGTGTATATGAGAATTTTAATAAAAAATAAAAAAGTTAAAGTATAAAAATACTTTGATTTTTTTAATAATACAACCCATGAAAATAAGGAAAAAACCAAGTAAAAAAATTATTCATTCTAAAATATATTCAAAGATTGATGATTATACTTTAGGTGTAACGGAAGAATGCACTTTTGAATATATGTCAAAGTCAAAAATTAGTTATCTTCCTGGTGAAGAATTTGTATTTTTTCCTCCTGATCAGATTGATTTATTACTAGTATATGCTGAATCAATGGTTTCTTCATCTAAAAATATATTAAGAAAATTTGAGGAATCTAGAAAAGTTAAAAATGAATTGATTTTATCCGACGAACAGGACGAAATTTTAAATGATTTAATATTAACGCAAATTTCTGTTCCAGTAGTAATTCATTCTGCAATTGAAGCTTTTGTTAATCAGCAGATCTTTAATCAAAAAAATAATTTTTGTGACCATTTTTTTATTCAAAGACATATGTCGCTGGAAGACAAGCTTTTTAAAATTTTGCCTAGAATTAATTTTAAAAAAATAGATAAAGAATATGAAAGTCAAATAAAAATAATTCTAAAGAGAATTAGCGACATAAGGAATAATATAATACATCAAAAAATGGAAGAGGGAAAGGATAATGTGTCATATTTAATCGAAAATATTTTGAAAACTGATTGGGAAGCGTTATTGAAAGAGGTAAAAATTATGATGACAAAATATACTAGTTTTTTGGACAATAGTATTCCAATAGAAGATTTAACAAAAAAATAAAATTTTATGAAAATTGAATTAAATAAAATTACGATTAGGGAAGTTGTTGCTGGATTTAAAGATAATGCTGAGGAGGGTGTGGTAGCATATAATGGCAAATTGGATATTCGGCCAAAGTATCAGCGGGAGTTTGTGTATACGGGGAAACAGCGTGATGCTGTAATCGCAACAATTAAAAATGGTTTTCCGCTTAATGTGATGTACTGGATGAAAAATGAAGCAGGCGATTTTGAAGTTTTAGATGGCCAACAACGCACTATAAGCATAGGGCAATACGTTGCTGGAGATTTTTCTGTAGATTTTAATGGAAGGTTGGCAATGTTCCATAATTTAACTAAAGAAGAACAAAATAAAATTTTAGATTATGAATTAATGATTTATTTTTGCGAAGGCACAGACAAAGAAAGAATAGACTGGTTTACAATTATAAATGTTGCTGGCGAAAAGCTTACAAACCAAGAAATTCTTAACGCAGTTTATACTGGGCCGTGGCTTTCTGATGCAAAACTTAAATTTAGCAAATCAAATTGTGTGGCATATCTTTTGGCAAATGATGGTGGGCAATTATTGAGTGGCTCGCCAATTAGGCAGGAATATTTGGAAAATGCTATTTTGTGGATTAATAAAGGAAATGTTGCAGATTACATGTCAAAACATCAGCATGACAAAAATGCCGATGAATTGTGGAATTATTTTCAAAATGTAATTTCTTGGACGCGAGAAGTTTTTCTAAATTATCGCAGAGAAATGAGTAATGTGCCTTGGGGAGAATTGTATAATAAATTTAAAAATAAAAAGTTTGATTCAAAGAAATTGGAAAAAGAAATAACTAAGTTAATGCAAGACGAAGATGTGACGAAAAAGTCTGGAATTTATGAATATGTTTTAACTAGAAATGAAAAATATCTAAATATTCGCATTTTTACAGAAAAGCAAAAAAGGGAAGCATATGAAAAACAAAAAGGAATTTGCGTAAATAAAAAATGCCTTGACCACAAAAAACATTTTGGAATTGAAGAAATGGAGGCTGATCATATAAAACCTTGGCACGAAGGAGGAAAAACAGATTCAAAAAATTGCCAAATGTTATGTAAACAATGTAATCGAACTAAATCTGGAAAATAAAAAATAAATTTATAAAATATATGGCAGAAGAAATTTTAGGGGGAGGGGCAGGTGATAATAATAATCAAAACACGCCTTACAACTGGCAGGATTGGCAAAATCAGGGCGAAGCAGAAACTGGGGCTGGCAAACAATCAGCTATTTTTGAAATACGCGCTGGCACAGGAGGAGATGAGGCTGGTCTTTTTGCACGAGATTTATATAGAATGTATTCAAAATATGCTCAAAGCAAGGGGTGGAAAGAAAGAGTGCTGGATTCAAGTATTTCTGATATTGGTGGTTATAAAGACATTACTTTTGAAATTACGGGGGCAGGTGTTTATGATCAAATGCAATTTGAAGGTGGAGTACATAGAGTGCAAAGAATTCCTAAGACCGAAAAACAGGGCCGAGTTCATACTTCAACTATTACAGTGGCGGTCATGGCAAAACCAAAAAAAACTGAAATTAATATAAATCCATCTGATTTAAAAGTTGATACATATAAAGCTGGCGGGCCAGGTGGACAATATACCAACAAAACAGAGTCCGCCATTAGAATTACTCATATGCCCACTGGGATTGTAGTAACATGTCAGTCAGAGCGGAATCAATTAAAGAATAGAGAAAGTGCAATGGCAATTTTGTCTGCAAGAATTATGCAAGCACAAGAAGAAGCTGATCTATCAAAATTATCTGCAGAAAGAAGAGAGCAGATTGGCTTGGCTAAAAGATCAGAAAAAATTAGAACTTATAACTTTCCACAAAACCGCTTAACAGATCATAGAATTGGTAAATCATGGCATAATTTGGAAACCATTATTGAGGGTGAGCTTGAGCCAGTGATTAAAGCTTTCAAAAATAAGGAGAGGGGCGATGAAAAAGAATAATATAAATAAAAAATCCGCTAATTTGAAGTGTACCCCGTTTAGTGGACACGGAAAAAAAACCGACTTTAAGCACAAAGTGCCAACAAATGACATCTGTATTCAACAGGTGTCATTTTGTTTTTGTTCCATTGTGGACGCTTATGGTTGTAGTATTGTATGTAATT
>CAIWKF010000048.1 GCA_903913175.1 Candidatus Staskawiczbacteria bacterium | reverse complement strand
CCATAAATCATAATACATGCATCTGCTTTAGATTTAGATTTAGAGATTATCTCTTTTAACTCTTCTTTCGTAACTTTCATTTTTTTATATAAATATGTCAAAAAATAAAAATTTGGAATTTTCCCAATTTTTGTAGCGGGAGATGGATTCGAACCACCGTGATTGAGTTTATGAGACTCAGCTGGAACCACTCCAGACCACCCCGCAATGTTTGTCGGCAAGGAAGGATTCGAACCTCCAAGCTCCGAAGAGACCAGATTTACAGTCTGGCGAACCAACCAATTGTTCAACTTACCGATTTTGTGGGAATAGAAGGATTCGAACCTACACTCTTTCGACACGAATTTACAGTCCGCTAGGCAACCAGTTGCCCAATATTCCCATTTTTGTGGAGCTTGTCGTATTCGAAACGACCTGATTTTCTCGGTGCAAGCGAGATGACCAACCCAAGCAGTCCCAAACCCCTTATTCTTTTTTCTTTCAATACAATAAAGTTAATTTTGCACAATAAACTTTGTCACTTTATTATGTGTATTTCACTTTATTAATATACAATTTGCACTATAACATTTGATTTGTTATTGAGCAGTAGATGGGATTCGAACCCACTGCATCCAACTTGGAAGGCTGGCGCTCGACCTAATGAGCTTCTACTGCATAAAGCGGATGTGACGGGACTCGAACCCGCAACCTCTGACGTGACAGGTCAGCACCTCTAGCCAATTGGGCTACACATCCATTTTCACACCTACTAATTAACAGATACCAGGATTCGAACCTGGAACACGGGGCTGGAAACGCAAGTGCTTTCCCCTGCTCTATCCATTGAGCTATACCCACTAATTTTCAATGTGTCCTACTGAATCTTTTTACTTGTTGACTACTATTATACATTTCATATACTTTTCACTTTGCAACCTGTCTTGACACTTCCCCAAGCTCAATGTTTTTTAGCCTTTGCGTTTGTTATTGCATCATTACTAACTATACTTCCTGTATAATTTCACTTTTCTTTCATTAGATTTTTCAAAACTTTTAAAATCTTTTTCCAATATGTCAAAGAACATCTTTATAAACAACCTGTTGTTGCTTTTGCGGAATACGTGGGACTCGAACCCCTCCCCTAGTTAGACAGACTAGTAATACAACCATTATACGGCGCACTCCATTTATTTTTTTCCAAAGAACTCATAAAAAAACCCGAATCTTTTTGAGATTCGGGTTGTTTATTTATTTTATTATTTTTTGTTTACTTAACAAAATTATAAAAACTAAACATACCCGTATCCGTGCCATAATCTGCATCATACGCCCCTGGATACCCCGCCATCGGGATATTAGTTGGTTGTGAATATGTATTAACTGTTTTCATAATTATTTTCCTTTTTATTAAATAGTTTAAAAAAATTGTTTTTCATAAACTTATACGCAAATATACAAAAAAAGTTTCATAAAAAGCAAGCTTTTTTGTGTTTATTTTTAAATTATTTTTAATCAACTGATTATTAACGTTTTAATTTTGAATT
>CAIWKF010000047.1 GCA_903913175.1 Candidatus Staskawiczbacteria bacterium | reverse complement strand
TTGTTAGATAGTAAGCCGTTTTTGGCTCCGGTTTTTGCAAGACAACTAGCAGAATTTGCTAAACCCATTTGCATGGCAAATTCAATATTTTTATTTTCTTTAATATATCCAGTTACAAACCCAGCACCAAAAGCATCACCAGCGCCAGCAGTTTCTGGGCTTTTAATTTTAAAGGCTTTGGCAAAATATAAATACTCGCCATCAGAAACCGCTACGCCATCTTTGCCCTTAGTCATTATGGCAATTCCAGGACACATTTTATCAATTTGTTGAAAAATCTTTTTTTCTTTTTTAAATGGAATTTTAGTTAGCATGCTAGCTTCTTCTTGGTTTAAAATTAAAATATCAATTTTGCTTAAAACATTTTTTAAAGTTTTTTTAGGTAAATTTAATTGATCACTTCCCAAATTTACTGCAACTTTAATATTATTTTCTTTAGCAAAATTAACCAATGGTTCAAAAATATCACAAAGTTTTCCTGAAAGTGGAGCCAAATAAAACCATTTTGTGTCTTTTATATCTTGCCAAGAAATTTGTTGGTTTTCTAAAAATTCAGAAGCCCCTCTATATACAAATATATTTCTTTCTCCTTTTAAGCCATTTAAAATAATTGAGTGGTCAGTTGGTTTTTCAATAATTTTTTTTATTAGCCGTACATCAATATTAATTTTTGCAAGGTCATCAATTATGGAAAGTCCAGAAATATCGTTGCCCACAGCTCCACAATATGCTGTTACAAAACCCTGCTTTGCAAAAGTAGCTGCAGTGTTGGTTCCGCCTCCGCCAGAAAAAAAGTCCATTTCTGTTACATTAATTTTACTTCCCAAATTAAAGCAAACCCCTTTGCCCGTGGCAAATTTAGCGCTATTTATTAGTTTAAATTTTTCAGGCTTAATATAAATATCTTGTATTGCAGCCCCAAATGTAATTATATCGTACATGAATTTGCGTAGCACGCGAGCAAATTCATGTCGTAATTTATGTATGATATAAAGTTTCTTTATTGCATAAATTACGACGAATTCTACTCTGCGTTTATTTATTCTTAATTATTTTTTAGTTTTGGCTAACTCTAATCGCTTCTCGGTTTCAGCTATGGCAATTTTGGTTTTGATAATAGAGTCTGGGTTTAGTGATAAAGAATCAATTCCTTTTTCTACCAAAAATTGTGCAAAGTCTGGGAAGTCGCTTGGCCCTTGCCCACAAATTCCACAGTATTTATTTTCCTGCTGGCAGACTGTGATAGCTTCCTCAAGTAATTCTTTTATAGCGTCATTTTTTTCATTTCCAATGTGGGCAATTTCAGAGTTATCACGGTCAAGACCTAAAGTCAATTGTGTTAAGTCATTTGAACCAATAGAAAAACCATCAAAAATTTCTAAGAATTTTCTGGCCAAAATTACGTTAGCTGGAATTTCGCACATAACATAAATTTTTAATCCTGCTTCTTGGGATAAACCATTTTCTTTCATAATGGCAATAACTTTTTTGCCTTCTTCAACAGTTCTGCAAAATGGAATCATAACTACCACATTGTCTAAACCATATTCTTCGCGCACTTTTTTAATAGCCTTGCATTCCAAAACAAAAGCATCTTTAAATTTTGGGTCATAATATCGGCTAGCTCCGCGAAATCCAATCATTGGATTTTCTTCTTGTGGCTCAAAAGCTTCTCCGCCAACTAAAGAGCGGTACTCGTTGGTTTTAAAATCTGAAAAACGCACAATAACTTGTTTTGGATAAAAAGCAGAACCAATTTTACCAATTCCTTGAGCCAGCTTATCTACATAAAATTGTGTTTTGTCTTCCCAGCCAAAAGTTAAAGCATTTATTTTGGTTTTGGTTTTTTTGTCTAGTTTATTAAAATTTAACAAGGCCAAAGGGTGAATTTTAATTGAGTTGGCAATTATAAATTCTTCGCGTGCCAAGCCCACTCCATCATTTGGAATAAAACTTAAAGCAAAAGCGTGGTCTGGTTCACCCAAATTCATGGTAATTTTGGTTTTTGTTTTTTGTAAATTTGAAATATCTGTTTTTTTAATTTGAAAGGGGACTAAGCCTTCATAAACTTTTCCTTCTTCACTTTCAGCACAAGAAACAGTTACATCTTGCCCCGATTTTATTTTCTTTGAGCCATTTTGCGTGCCCACCACAACTGGAATACCCAGCTCTCGGCCAATAATAGCTGCATGGCAAGTTCTTCCACCACGGTCTGTAATAATTGCACTAGCAATTTTCATGGCTGGTACCCAGTCTGGATCTGTCATTTCTGTTACCAAAACTTCTCCTGGTTTAAAGTCTGAGATATCTTTTACATTTTTAATCACATGCGTTTTTCCTTGCCCAATTTTATTTCCTACAGAAAGCCCTAAAACTAAAACTTTTGGATTTTTAGACTTATCAATTATATAATCTTCCAGTACACTTAAATTCTTTTTGCTTTGAATGGTTTCTGGTCTGGCCTGTACAATAAATAATTTTCCATTTCTTCCATCTTTAGCCCATTCCATATCCATGGATTTTTTGTAGTGATCTTCCACAATTATTGACCATTTAGCCAGTTGCAAAACTTCATCATCTGAAATTACAAACTGCTCTCTTTCTTTTTTTGTGGTTAAAATATTTTTGGTTGGGTCTTTAGCTTTTAAATTAGTACTATAAACTAATTTTTCTAATTTAGCTCCAATTTTTTTATCAACAATTGGTTTAAAGTTTTTTTTCAAGGTTGTTTCAAAAACATAAAATTGATCTGGATCAACTCTGCCTTTAACAATATTTTCACCAAGACCATAACTTGCATTTATTAAAACTACGTCCCCAAAACCAGACTCTGTATCACAAGAAAACATTACTCCAGAAGAACCCAAATCGCTTCTTACCATTTTTTGTACGCCCACAGATGAACCCACTTTTAATTGGTCTAATTTTAATTCATTTCTATAAACAATAGCGCGGTCAGTAAAAAATGAAGCAAAGCAATCTAAAACTGCTTTAATTAAACGCTCTTTTCCTGTAATGTTTAAATAACTTTCAAATTGTCCGGCAAAAGAAGCGCTGGCATTATCTTCTGCTACTCCAGAAGTTCTAACTGCCACATCGGTGCCAATAATTGGTGCGCCGTTACCCTCAGTACCTTCATATTTTTTAGATAGTTCTGCATAAGCATCAAAAAGTTCTTTTTGCAAATCTTCGGGAATGTTGGCATTTAAAATTAAGTCACGAGATTGTTTGCCAATAATTTGCACGCTTTTGACATCTTTTGCTTCTAGCTTGGCAAATAAATCAGAAAGTTTTTGGTCCAGATTATTAGCCTTTATAAACTTCCAATAAAAATTTGTAGTTAAGGCAAAACCATCGGGCACAT
The DNA here is from genome assembly GCA_903913175.1 of Candidatus Staskawiczbacteria bacterium. Classification (GTDB taxonomy): domain Bacteria; phylum Patescibacteriota; class Minisyncoccia; order Minisyncoccales; family Staskawiczbacteraceae; genus XYB1-FULL-32-11. The sequence goes on along the minus strand of CAIWKF010000047.1, from coordinate 1,250 downwards.
TTACGCCCTTGGCTGTAAGCTGAGTAAACATTTCTCCCAAGCTTGCATTTTTCCCACCCACCAGTGGCACATCAGTCATTCTAATTTCTTTAAAGTGTAAAATATTCTTTTCGTTTTTATTTATTACTTGATTATTTTGATTTTCCATATATTTTTTATTATTTAAATTTATTTGTTCATTATACAACATTTACTTACAAATAGGGAAGTGTATAATTCCCGCAGGGCAGACATTGACATAATCTAATTCTGCCTTTCTGAGGAGACCATCACCGAATACAAACATGCAATTTCTTCTCTGCAACACGGCAGGATTACCGCCGTGGTTATGGGGACTTTGTGAGAACTACTCGGCGATTTCGAAAGCGCTCGTCGTCGGGAAGGATCTAGCGAAAAACTGGACAAGAAAATTGCGCGACTCCATCTCGTGCTAGGAGAATTTTGGAACAAGCGAGCTTCGAGGCGGAGATGACTGCAGTGGTTTCGGGGCGGAGGCTCGGGCAACTCAAACATAAGCCGTCAATTGGAGGATTGACGGCTGTTTCTTTACAAAATTTTGAGAAATTGATTTTGTATGATATAGTAAAGCAAGTTAAAAAATAAATAATAAAAAATATGGTTTCATTAAATGTAACAATAAAAGAAAAAAATAATAAATTCCACAAAGCAGTGGTAGAATTTGATGCGGACAAATTTGAAAAATTAGCAGGAGTTTTTGGACTTTACAGTGATGATTTTTTAAAAAGTGTGGCTCGTGCAGAAAAAGATTATAAAGCAGGTAGAGTTACAAAATTAAAATCTTTAAAAGATTTGCGATAATGGAAATTTTATTATCAAAAGAGTTTAAAGAAAATTTTTCAAGACTAGAATTATCAGTTCAGAAAAAAGCCGAAAAGCAGATAATGTTTTTTGCAAGTAATCCGTTTTATCCTTCGCTTAACACAGAAAAACTAGCGCCAAGTATAAAAGAAATTTGGAGTTTTAGAGTAGATAGGAAATATAGAGTTATTTTTAGATTTTTGGAAAAAAATAATGCACTATTTTTAACCATTGGACCACATGATTGGGTTTATAGAATTAATTTTTAGACAAGTAAAAGTCCGCTTAAGTGAAGTGTACCCCGTTTAGTGGACACGGAAAAAAAACCGACTTTAAGCACAAAGTGCCAACAAATGACATCTGTATTCAACAGGTGTCATTTTGTTTTTGTTCCATTGTGGACGCTTATGGTTGTAGTATTGTATGTAATT
>CAIWKF010000046.1 GCA_903913175.1 Candidatus Staskawiczbacteria bacterium | reverse complement strand
CTGCCGATCATATAGCGTCACAACTTCGCGCCATCAGTCCGAACTCTGGCGAAGCGTACCGACTGGCGCAATTGTCTTCTTTCGATGTATTGCGAGATATTTTAAAATTATTTACATTTGCCTTTAATTCAACTTGACTTCCAGCCAAATTTTGTAGCTCAATAGCTAATGATTGTAATTGCTGAGCAGCAGCTGAGACTTGTTGATTGGCTGCAGATTGCTGTTGAATTGAAGCTGAAAGTTGTTGAGCTCCTGAAGAATTTTGCTCAATAATTGCAGCTACAGAATCTAAAGTTTTTGCCACTTGCTGTACTGAAGAAGATTGTTGCTGGGCTGCAGCAGAAACTTCTTGAATTTTTGCTGAAACTTTTTGAATGGCGCTAACACTATCTTTAATTGATTCTATAACATTATTTATTATAGTTTTTATTTCTTGAGCTGAAGCTCCAGAACCTTCGGCTAATTTTCTTACTTCATCTGCCACAACAGCAAACCCACGCCCAGCTTCACCAGCTCTGGCTGCTTCAATGGCTGCATTTAAAGCCAACATATTTGTTTGTTCGGAAATGTTATTAATTGTTTCTACCATTGCTCCAATTTTTTCTGATTCTTGACCTGTTGTTTGAGCTTTTTGTGAAGAACCTGAAGCATCAGAAGCAGCTTCTTGTGCTGAAGAAGACATTTGCTGAACTGCAGCAGACATTTGCGTAACAACTTTAGTAATTTCTTCAATTTGACTGGATTGTTGAGTGGCTCCTGCAGAAACTTGCTGTGCAATGGAAGAGTTTTGTTGTGAAGCTGCTGCTGTTTGCTGACTGGAAGCAGAAAGTTGATTGGAAGCAGAAACCAATTGCCCTGCCACATTTCTAATTGGTTTTTTAACAAACTCTCCCACTGATCTTGCGGCATAAAATGCCAAACCCAAAATTACTATTAAAGCAATTAAACCAATAACTAAAATATTATTTCTAATATTAACAACAGGAGCAAAAGCTTCAGAAGAATCCTCTTCTACAACTAGTACCCAATTTTTTCCAAGTTTTTCATACAAATGATTTGTCTGAAAGGAGCCAAGAACTTCTTTGCCTCTATAATCTACATTTACTCCAAATTGATCTTTTTTTGTAGAAAAAGCAGTTTTTACCGATTGCGAATCCCCCCTAAGAGTTAAAATATCTTTTTCAACTCCAAATCTTGTAGCAGTAAATACCAAACCATTTGAATCAACAAGATGAGCTTTCATTGTTTCTCCTCTATTCGCGGTTTCCAAAATACTATTTAAATAATCTAATTTATATCTTCCAGCCACAACCCCAACAAATTTTCCGTCTTGCATAATTGGCGCAGAAACCGCAAATCCAAACAAATTAGTTGCTGTAGATTTATAAACATCTTTAATATATGTCTCTTCTTTAGCATTGGTAAAATATGTATCTAAAGATTTGTCTTGCCCAATAGTTTGCAATTCTGTGGAAGCAATTATTTTTCCAAATTTATCAAGCACAGTCAGGTCATAAAAAGCATCAAAATTTTTCACATAATCATTTAAATGTAACTGAATAGTTTTAAGATCAGATTGATCTTGCAGGACTTTGTCCTGCGAAATCAAAATAATAGAATTTTTCTGCTCACTAAAATAAGTAACCAAGTGCTGTTCTAATGACTCTGCGGCAAGTGATACTTGCTCAATAACTGATTCTTCTAAAGCATTTTTAGCATTATTGTAACTTAAATACCCAACCACTGCCATTGGAATTATAGCTACTGCCAAAAACCATGCAATAAACCTGCTGGTTAAACCAAATCTTGATGAAAAACTTTTTAAAATACTCATAATTTATGCTTATTTAATTATAATTTAATTTTTAAATATTTTAACTTAATGGTTTAGAACCTGTTTTAGGTTGCATGCCTGTTTCTGGTATGGTAAAGAAAAATGTTGAACCTTTATTTTCTTCTGACTCAAACCAAATTTCTCCACCAGATTGCTCAATAATTGATTTTATAATGTAAAGCCCCAATCCAGTTCCCCCGCTATCTTTAATTTTAGCATTATCTGCGCGAAATAATTTAGAAAAAATATTTTTCTTAGCATTTTCAGGAATTCCAAATCCATTATCTTTCACACTTACTTGTATTTTACCATTTTTCTTTTGCACGCACAACTCCACAATCCCCTTTTCATTTGTATATTTAATTGCATTAGTAAGTAAATTTTGAAAAACAATTCTTATTAACTTTTGGTCTAAATTAATTTTACCTATTTTTTCATATTTTTTTATAATTTTTAACTTTTTTTCTTTAATTAATTGTACTAACTCATCAAAAACCGTTTCTGCGATTTCCTTTATATCACTTAATACCGGTTCTACAGCAAAGGTTCCAAGCTCAATTCTTGAAACATTTAATAGTGAATTTACTAAATCAATCATTCTACGATTTCCCTTATAAACCTCATCTAAAAACTTTTTTTGTTTTTTAGAAATTTTACCCGCGTCTCCAGATAAAAGCATTTCAGTATACCAACTAACAGTAGAAAGTGGAGTTCTTAATTGATGGGAAGCAAGGGAAACAAACTCAGTCTTAGCTTTATCAATCTCTTTTTCTAAAGTTATGTTTCTCATGATTTCAATAACTCCAACAATTCTTCCATTTAAAATAAATGGCGTGACTGTAATTCCAGCTGGAAATTTTGTGCCATCTTTTTTTATATAATAAAATGTTTCTCCGGGTTTATTAGTAATTTTATTACCAGTAGATAAGGCTAAAACCATTGGACGACGCTGAATTGGGATCTCTTCATCTTTTTCATTAACCATTTTTAAAACACTTGTAATTGACTTTCCAATAAAATCTTTTTGAGGCCAACCCAACATTTCTTCTGTAGCCTGATTAATTGATATAATTCCTCCGTCTTGATCTGTTACAATAATTCCATCTCCAATTCCATTTAATATTGCGTCATCCTTTGATTTGGCAATTGACAATTTTTGACTTTCTTCCTGCAAATTATTTAATACCTGCCGTATCTGATCTTCTGCTTCTTTTCGATCTGAAATATCGTGCTCAATTCCAACAAAATATAATATATTTTTGTTTGAATCTAAAACTGGTGAAATACTAATCTCAGCAATGTATTCTTCTCCATTTTTTCTTATATTTTTAATTTCTCCTGAAAAAGTTTGTTTTTTTTCTTTTATTACATTCCACATTTTTTCATAATACTCTTTTGTCATTGGTAGCTTCCAAAGTAAAGCAGCTTTTTTATTAATCATTTCCTCTTTTAAAAAACCTGTAATCACTTCTGCGGCCTTGTTTGCATACAAAACAAGACCTTCGTTATCAGTAATTATAATATGATCTGATGCATTTTCTACAGCCATTTTAAATTTTTCCAAATCTTTTGCTAACAATTCTGTTTTAGATTTTTCTTCTTCTACATCTTCCAAAATATTAAAAACAGCTTTTTGTTGATCTTGTAAATATTTTTGCTTTTCTTTAATTTCTTTGGTTTGATCTTCTACTTGTTTGTCAACGCTTTCCTTAGAACTTTTAACAGATAAAACCATTTTTTCAAAATTTCTTGCCAAATCACCAACTTCATCTTTTGCTTTATTTTCAATTTTTATGTCAAAATCTCCAGATTCCACTTTTTTAACTGATTTTAATAAGGCAAGAATTGGTTTTGTTATAATTCTTATTGTAAAAAAGCTAATTAGTAAAAATAATAATAAAGAAGCCAAAAAAGAAAGTAATAAAATTATTAATATTTTATTGCTACTTTTCATAAGTTCAGATCTATCAATTTTTGTTATAAGACACCAATTTGTTTCGGGAATAAAAATATGAGTTGCAATTACATCTACCCCCCTATAATCGCTTGCCTCAATTAATGCGGTATTTCCTAAAAATTCTTTAAGACCATTGTATTGATTTTGTTTTATGTACTCAGTTTCTTTTTTTGAAAAACAAAAATTAGTATTTACTGTTTCTACTTTTTGTTTTAAAATAACATCTCTTCCTAAAAATAATGATGGTGTTATAAAATATTTGTCTTTATTAATTAAAAAATTCTCTTCTGTCTTCCCTATTTCGTTTTCATTACTTACAATATTATAAAAAACCTCGGGAGAAAATCTTAAAACAGAAATCCCAAGAAAATCTTTATTATCATCTAAAATAGGAGAAGATATTGTATAATTTATTTTTTTTGTAGATTCAGAAAAATAAATATCTTTAATATATGTTTCCTTTAATGATTGCGTAAAATACAAGTCATTAGATTTGTCTTTTCCTTCTTGAGCTTTGTCGGAGGAACCAACTACTTTTCCAAATTTATTTAAAATAAAAACCTCTGAAAGATTACTATCTATTTCCATGGTCCTAAAAAGTCTTTTATCAATTTTCTCTTTAATAACCAAATACTGATTACTATTTTCTGGCTCCTTTAAAAAGTCTCTATAAACTGAGGCTGCTGCCAATATTTCAGATGTTTCTTTTTTAGACTTTACCACAGAAATAATGTGTTCAGCCTTATCTTTAGAGCTTGAAAATAAATATGAAAATATTTGCGTTTTTGATAAATTATAAAAATAAAAACCAATAACAAAACTTGTTACCAGTATAATAATAGAAAAAATTACAATAAAGTATAACCCAATTCTTGTTCTTATTTTCATATTAATTTTCTAATCCTTTTTTGACTCAATAATTTGTTTTTTAAGCTCTACCATTTTTAATTCCCTACCAACCATATATTTATTTAGCTCTTCTAGTTTTTTATTTTTTTCTTCTACTTCTTTTGTGCGCAAAATAACTTTTTCTTCTAAATTTTTATATAATTCTGATAATTTATTTGCCATATCATTAAATGCTCTAGCTAAAACAGCTGTTTCGTCATTAGCTTTTAAATCACTTTCTTCTAATTTAACAAAACTACCACTTGCAATTTGCTCTGATATTAAGCTAAGCCGAGAAATTCTTTTAGTAATTAGCCCTATAAAAAATGAAACTATAATAAGAGTTAAAACTATCATTAAAAGTAAAAATAAAATAATAGTAAAATCTAAGGTTTGTGCAAGATCTAATAAACTTGTAGCTTTTTTTTCATAAATTACAGTTAAAATGTTGTTACTTCTGTATCCCACAAAATTATCCTCATCTCTAAAATATCCGTTGTTATTATTAATTGAATAACTTTCAATTTTACCTAACTCTTCTTCTTCTGTAGCTGATAAATTATTTAATGTTTCAATATTTTCTTCTGTATTTAAAAACATTGTTTTGTATCTATCTAGTAACTCAACTTTACTGTCTTTTTGTAAATCCCACAAATAACCACGCAACTCATCTAACTCTAAAGTACCAATAATATAGCCAAGCGTTTCTCCTTTTGCATTTTTAACTGGCGTTGATATAGCCAAAACTGGCTTATTACTAATACTACTGACAAAAGCCGATGAAACATAAGTCGCCTTATTTTCAATTATTCCTTTGCAATAATCTCTATCTGACCAATCTTTCCCAATAACAGCTGTTGCAGTCTGGTCTGCAGTTATAGCAATACAGCTAGAACCAGAAATTTGATGTAAAGCAATATTTTCAATATTACCTACAGCCTCTTTAATAGTGGTTATTTTTTGTGAAGCTGCTAACAAGGTATCAGAATTTTTTGTTTCAAGCGCACTAATAATTATAGGGTCATTTGCAAGATTTATAAGATTTCCACTAGCTTTATCAATATAAAAATTAACTAATTGAAAAGTGTGATTGATTGTAACATTTATATCATCACCTATATGCGTAGTTAATATTTTATTATTTTGCCAATAAACAATCCCGCTCATACCAAAACCTAAGAAAACTAAGGTAATTGTTATTGTTAAAATAAGTTTTATTTTAATTGACATAGCGTTTTTAATTTAAATCTCTAATAAATTTTGGTTCAATTATATCAATAGAATCAACCTCATTTTTTATGGATTGTTTTTCAATTAAAAATTTGTTTGCTTGTATAATTGCTCCATGCAAGGAATTAATACTAGCACTATAAGATAAAGCATTAATATTATCTTCTTTATTTAATAATTTAATACCAGCTAATTGATTCTTAAATTCTTCTGAAGTAATTTCAAAGTATTTAGCACCAATTATATAAGATTTATCTGGATTATTTTTAATATAATCCATTGCTTTTACATAAGCTTTAACTACTGCCACAACTTTACTTTGATTTTTTTGCATAAATTCATCACGAAACGCTAAAACATCAATTATTAACCCAGGAGAATTGAGTGAAGTATACAGACTATAACCATTACCACTGTTAACTGCTTTACTAAGCTCTGGCTCGTAAGTAACAACTGCATCAACTTCACCCTTAATAAATGCCTCTGCCCCTTTTTGAGATGAAAGGTCTATTTCTTCAATATCATTAAAATTAAGATCATTTTTTTTAAGCGCATCATAAAGCAAATATTCGCTTAGAGTATCTTTTTCTACTGCTACCTTTTTGCTTTTTAAGTCTCCAAAAGTTTTAATTTCTTTTTTTACTACAATGCCATCTGCTCCATTAGAATAATCTGTAGCTAAAACAACCTTTATTTTATTTCCTTGACTAGCTTTTTTTACAACATCAATTAAGGCAATATCACCTATAAAATCTGTTTTACCAGATATTAAATTATCAATTTCTTGAACATAACTATCTTCTTTCACCATCTTAACCTCTAATCCTTGCTCTTTAAAAAAACCTAAATCATATGCAACCAAATACGGCAAAACACCGGGCCAATTTTGATAACCATAAGTTATTTTACCAATATACGGTTTTTTATTTTGTTGATAAAAAAATAATCCAAAAACAATTATCACAAATAAAACTAAAACGATTATTGCATTAATTATTCTTTTCATATGTAAAATTTAAAAAAATTATTATCTTGTTACGCTTATAGTGGCACTATTTTCTGCAGATGGCGCACAAACCGTTATTCTATTATCTGCAGTTTTTATAATTTTATAAGCTGTTCCGTTTGTTGTAGAATTTTTTGGGTCAAAAGGAATGGAAACAATATATTTTGAATTATTAGTTAAAACAGATAAATCAACTAAACCAGTACAAGTTGTTCCTGTTTTGCAAATCTCATTATTTCCTGAACCAGGACAAGCTGTATCAGATAAAATACCTGTTGGCATTACACCAGAGTTATCAATTGAATATTGGTAAACTGCATTTAAAATTGTGTTGACATCTACTAGTCTTTGCGTATTTCTAGCATCTGATGTTTGTTTGGCTGGGTTTATAGCTACAATCACAATTCCTGCTAAAATTGCAATTAAAGCAATAACCAATAATATCTCAAGCAAAGTAAAACCTTTTTGATTTTTACAGTAATAAGTTTTCATACTTTTATGTTAATAATTAATAATTTTAAAAACTATCTTGTTACGCTTATAGTGGCACTATTTTCTGCGCTACATGAGCCAACT
>CAIWKF010000045.1 GCA_903913175.1 Candidatus Staskawiczbacteria bacterium | reverse complement strand
TTTGGAATTTTTGTATGGATAAATTCTTTGTTTTTAAAAAATAATGTATAAAAATATAAATAATCTTCAAGTATATGAGTAATTTAGTATTATATAGAAAATATAGACCACAAAGTTTTTCAGAAATTGTTGCTCAAGAACATATTGTTAAAACTTTAAGTAATTCAATTTCAAATAAAAGCATTTCTCATGCATATTTATTTTCTGGCCCAAGAGGAAGTGGTAAAACAACTATTGCGCGCTTGTTTGCTAAAGCAGTAAACTGTCAAGATATAAGCAGCTTTGAGCCATGCAATAAATGTGATTCTTGTTTAGAAATTGCTGGCGGAAGATCTATTGATTTAATTGAAATTGATGCTGCTTCACATACTGGTGTAGATGATATAAGAGAGTTAATAGATGGCATAAAATTTGGTCCCGTAAAATCAAAGTATAAAATATTTATTATTGATGAATGTCATCAACTTTCTAAATCAGCTTCCAATGCTTTGTTAAAAACCCTTGAAGAACCACCAGCTTATGCTATATTTTTATTGGTTACTACCGAAGCTCACAAAATGCTTCCAACAATTATTTCTCGATGTCAAAGATTTGATTTTAAAAAATTACAGGTTCAAGAAATTATACAAAAACTAGAATATATTATTAAAAAAGAAAATGTAAAAGTTGAGCCATCTGCTTTATCATTAATTGCTTTAAATTCGCGTGGCTCATTTAGAGATGCCGAAACATTGCTTGATCAGTGCATAAATATTTCTGGAAAAAGTGGATTGTTAAAAACAGAAGATATAAAAGAACTTCTTGGTATTGTAGAGGTTTCACAAATTTCTAGTTTTGTAGACCTTCTTTTAACAAAAAATACTAAAGAAGCAATAATAAGCTTAAATAAAATGATTGATTCGGGGGTTGATTTGCAAGAGTTTTGTAAAACATTAATTTTTTATGTCAGGCAATGCTTGCTTTCAAAAATAAATGATAATTTTTTAACTGTGCAGAATTCAGGATTTTCTTTTGAAGAAATTGAAAAAATTAAAAATCAGACTACAAATTTAACAGAAAAAAGTATACAAAAAATATTAGAATCATTTATTGAAGCAGAAAATAAAATGAAATATAATTCTACACCACAGCTTCCTTTAGAGCTTGCAATTATTGATATAACACTAAGTTTGTAATTTTACTTCTTGATTTTTTGTTAAAAAAATGTTAATTTATTAGTATTGCGGGATCGTCTAATGGTAGGACACGGCCCTTTGGAGGCTGGTATCTAGGTTCGAGTCCTAGTCCCGCAGCCCATAGACTTTGGTCAATTCACTTAATTTGCTTGATTGTGGCTTATAGCTAATTTAAAAACACTGATATGTCAGTGTTTTTAAGTTTAGTTTATTAGTTTTTCTATTCTAACCCCAATAAGTCTAATTGGTTTTAGTTTTGGATTACTTCTTTTATCTAAAAATGGTAGAATTAATTTTAAAATTTCTAATTCAAATATTTTTTTATCATTTATAGTAATTCCAGATTTAAGGCTTTTACTGCTTGTTTTAGTATTAAAGTCATAAAATCGTATGGTAATAGTTATAGTTTTAAATGAAGAAAAGCCACTTTCTAAAAAATTAGCAAAAACACTATCGGAAAGTTTTTTTAGTTGATCGCAAATATGTAAAATGTCTAAACTATTTATACTAAAAGTAGTTTGCTCACCAATAGATTTTATTTCATGCTTTTCTGTGATTGGGCTGTTATCAATGCCCAAAGCTTTGTAAAATATTTTGCTTCCTGATTTGCCAAACTTTTTTATTAAATTGTCTAGCGAAATACCTTTTAAGTCTTTTATAGTTTTAATATTTTCTTTATAAAATATTTCTGCAGTTTTTGGACCAATACCTGGAAGCTCTCTTATAGGCAAGGGGTTTAGAAAGTTTTGGATATCTTTTTCTAAAACTAAAAGCATGCCATTTGGTTTGTTTATTCCAGCTGCAATTTTAGAAACCAGCTTATTTGGTGCAATACCAACAGAGCAGGTAATTTTTTCTTTAAGCAGTATTTCATTTTTAATATTGCTACAAATTAATTTAGCTTTTTTAAATGTCTTAGCAAAACTTAAATCAAAATAATATTCATCAATACTTGCTTGTTCTACTTCTTTTGTATAGGTTTTGATAATTTGTAGAATATTTTGCGATACTCTATTATAAAGATTAAAATCAACTGGCAAAAATATGACAGGTGCTTTACCTTGATTTTTTGCTTTTTCTGATAATCTCCACGCCCAAGAAATTGGAAGTGCAGAATGAATACCATATTCTCTGGCTTTATAATTTGCCGTAGAAACAACTCCGCGGGCTTTTCCTTGATTTGGTTCTGTTCCAACAACAATGGGTTTTCCTTTAAAGCTGGGAGTATGAGCTTCTTCAATTGATGCAAAAAACGCATCCATGTCTAAATGTGCAATTATTTTAGTACTTAATTTAGTAATATTTTTAAGCAAAATTTGTATAATTTATTTTTATATGTTATTACAAAAAATGTGTAGTTCTTTATAACTTTTAAATAGAAAGGAGCAAAATGAAAATAACCACTGAATGCATGACCTGCAAGAAAACGGTTGAAGTACTGTTAATACAGTACGGAAATGGCTATATTGCAATTTGCCCAATTTGTGGCAAACTTGCTTATTTAAAATAACCCCATTTCCATCATATAGCCCAGAGTCCAAAATCTTGTATTTTGGACTCCGTGTCAAATCATATAACTATCTGACCGAAATGGGTGTTTGATTAACCCCTGAAAAACTGACTGAAATTTTCTTTTTAATATCGACATTTTGAAAATTATCTTTTGATTTTTTCTGTTTGTAAAACTGATATAGATTGTCTATCTTTTTATCAACTGCTCTTTTTAGTAAAGCAGGATTAAGAGATAAATATTTTTCCTTTAATTCCTGTTTTGT
>CAIWKF010000044.1 GCA_903913175.1 Candidatus Staskawiczbacteria bacterium | reverse complement strand
CTTTAACTTGTTCTTGTGTGAATCTTCTTTTACTCATATTATTTTTTGGTTGTTTGTATTAATGATAATTATTCTACCTTATCTACCTTCCAAATACAAAAAGCAGACACTTTCGTGTCCACTTTTTGGGGTACAGATCAAAGGCGGACTTTTATGTTTGAAAATTTATTTGTGGATTATGGAGCGGATTTTTTCTATGGATTCGGGGTTGGACACTACGGCAAGGTCACCAAGGTCTTGGCTTAAATAAATCTTTTTTAAAATGCCACGCATAGTTTTTCCAGATTTGGTTTTAGGAAATTCTTCCACAATAAAAATTTCTTTTGGTTGGGCAATAGGCCCAATTTCTTTTTTAATTTCTAAAATTACATCTTGCGTTGTTTGCTCAAGATTTTGATTATTTTTACAAATAACAAAAATTACTGCAGTTTCGCCCTTTAATTCATCGGGCACGCCAATAACTGCACTTTCTAAAATATTTTGAGTTTTTCCAGCTGCGTTCTCAATTTCTCCTGTAGAAATTCTATGTCCTGCAATTTTTAAAGTATCATCAGTTCTGCCCACAATTTTAATTAAGCCATGCTCATCTTTAAAAGCAGAGTCACTGGTAAAATAAATATCTGTACCATATTGAGACCAATAACTTTCTATATAACTTTTTTCATTGTTATAAATTCCACGCAAAATAGCTGGCGGAAATGGTGGTAAAATAACTAAACTGCCCTCAACACCTTGTTTGCATGGCTTTTTATTTTCATCTAAAATTTCCAAATTTATTCCTGGCAAAGGCAAACCAGTAAAGCTGGGTTTAAACGGCCCAATTCCAGGCAAAGAACTTAAAATAATTCCACCAGTTTCTGTTTGCCACCAAGTATCTACAATTGGGCAATTTTCTTTACCAATGTTTTGAAAATACCACATCCAAGTTGGCTCATCTATGGCTTCACCCACAGAACCAAGCAATCTTAAATTATTAAATTGGTGAGTTAAAAGAATCTCTTTGCTTTGTTTCTCAAGCATTCTTATGGCAGTAGGAGCGGTGTAAAAAATTGTGGCTTTGTATTTGCCTATAATGTCGGCCCAACGGCAAGGATGAGGATAATCAATGGCTCCTTCATATATAACAGTTGTAGCTCCATTTAAAAGCGGTGAGTAAATTGTATAAGTGTGACCAGTAATCCACCCTGGGTCTGAAGTGCACCATAAAGTATCTGTGGGCTTAAAGTCAAAAACTGCTTTTCCTGTAAATGTGGCATAAACTGTATAGCCTCCGTGGCTGTGCATAACTGGTAAAAATTGACCAGAAGTTCCAGATTCTGGTAAAACAAAAAGTAAATCTTCTGAGTCCATAACTTCAGCTTTTAAATCTGCGCTTTCATTTTTGGTAATTTCATCATACCAAAAATCAACATTTGGGTTTGTAGTAACTGGGTTATTAGCGCGTTTGGCAATTATTAATTTTTCAACACTAGTACCCAAAATAGCTTCATCTGCTTCTGCTTTTAAATTAATTAATTTACCTTTTCTATAATAACCATCTGCGGTAATTAAAACTTTAGTTTTTAAATTTTCTAATCTATATTTTAAGGCTGAAGAAGAAAAAGCAGAAAAAATAACTGCATGAACCGCTCCAATTCTAGCCAAAGCCAACATTGAGATTATTGTTTCAGGAATCATGGGCATATAAATAGCCACAACTTCACCTTTTTTAATGCCCAGTTTTTTAAAAGCATTAGCCAGTTTATTAACTTTTTCAAAAAGTTCTTTATAGGTAATTACAATCTCATTTTCATTTAAAGGTTCTGGTTCCCAAATTATGGCAGGCTTTGAACCTAAGTTTTCCAAATTTTTTTCAAAAATGTTTTCTGTAATATTTATTTTTCCATTTAAAAACCATTTTACATAAGCGCCAGCGTGTTGGTAAGTTTCTGTCCAAGGAGCTTGCCATAAAATTTCTTTTTTAGCAAAATTATCCCAAAATTTTATGGGGTCTTTTTGCGCGGTTTTATAAATTTTTTCATCATTTATTTGGCAAGTTTTTTTTAATT
>CAIWKF010000043.1 GCA_903913175.1 Candidatus Staskawiczbacteria bacterium | reverse complement strand
TTTTATTGCTTTTTCAATTTTTAATGAAACATTTTTAGCAGAACACTTACTGGCGCGCTTACACATAGAACACTCAATCAATCTTTTATTTTCTTCTAAATTAAAAATAATATTACTAACTGAAATTTTCTTTGGAGAGCAGGCCAAGGCATAACCTCCCAGCATTCCTTTAGTACTTTTTACCAATTTTAAATCTGCTAATTTATGAATAATTTTTTCTAAAAAATCAAAAGAAATGTCTTCTTTTTCAGATATAAATTTAACAGAAAAAAACTTTCTTTTTGCTGGCGAATGCATAGATGCTTTATAGTTTTTAGCTAAAAAAACCATTGCCCTTAAGCCATATTCAGATTTTTTTGAAATTTGAAACATATTAATTATTTATATTACAGACTAATCTTGTCTGCTTTTATATTATCACAAACAAATTTAAAGTCAATATTTTTATAAAAAAATAGACAGGACTTTCAGAGAAAGCACTGTCTTAGGCGGGTTGGGACGAAAGTCCCTATACGATGCGTCAATAAGTTTGACGCGTACTTTGAAAAGAACAATGTGATTGAAAACTAGCGAGGAAAGGCCCGCACCTCTGTCAGACCACTATTTGGCCTTCCCCCGCTAGCGAGTCGCCATCACTGATTGGCAACTCAATCTACAACTTAAGTTTATCAAAACCCAAAACCACTGTCAATCCCCTAAACCCTTCTGTAAAGGCTAAATAGAAATGTCATACCTGCCGGCAAAGTAGAAATGTCATACTTGCCGGATTTTTTTTGTTTTTTATTTTCTTTCAATTGACAATGTTGGCTGTGTTTTATTGATTAAAAATCTTCTCCATGGATGATCTTGCGGTGGTTTCCAATTTTCTTGTTTGCGATTTGTAAGTGCCAGTAATTTAACATCAATTTCTTTCTTCGGCCTTTCTGCTAGTTGCACATAATTAAGATAATGGTTTTTCAAAGATATTTTGATTTCGCCGTTTAAATGTTCTTCAATAGTTACAGTGTCTTTTTTGTAAACTGTGGTTGGCTGAACTTCTTGTAGTTGATAGTAATTATTTTTAAATCTGACTGTGTAGTCGCTACAAACTGTTCTTTCTGATTGAACTGAAAAGATTTGAGGCAATTGGTTTATTGTTTTGGTGTCTAACTTTCTGTGAAGGTCAGCTTCTTTTTTGGGAACTACTGCAAACTGCTTATTGAACTGTGGAATAAATATTTCTTTTAAGAATATATTAGCTTCGCTAATTGTATTGATATTTGCCAGTCGTAATTCTTTAACTAATCTTCGTTGAAATGTGCCGTTCATTTTTTCTACTCGGCCTTTGGCTTGCGGACTGTGGGCGGTGATAAGTTTAACTCCTAGCTGATTCATTGCTCGCTGAAACTGAGTCATTAACTCTTCGTTGTCTACAGCGTTTTTGTGATTAACTTTGTAAGTGCTAAATTTGTCTAGGTAAATTGATATTGGAAGACCATGCTTTAGAATATATTCCTCCCAGAATCTGAATACAGCCTCTACCCCTTCATTATCTTCAAATCTAGCTCCTGTGGGTTTTCCTGTGGCATCATCTACTGATAACAAAAGACATTGCTCAAGCCCTAATTCTTGCTCGTTTCTACCCTCAAACCAATTGTGGTATGAACCATCGAATTGTTGCATTTCTCCGTAGTTGTCTTTTCGGGCGCGCCAGAAATGTTTTTTAATTTCATTCTTTTTCCTTGCTTTCCAAAGACCTTCTTTGATCATCAATTGCCTGACAGTTTCTTTGCTTAAATCTATCTTGTTTAATTCTAATAACTTTTCCTTTGCTAAAAGTGGATTAAAATCGTGGTAAGTTTTATGTAAATGTTCTTTGGTATTTTTGGTAATTTCTTCACTGGTTTTGCGATTACTTTCTTTATTGCGATTGCCGTGGATTACTCCAGCAATACCAATACTCATTACAGATGCTTTGATTCTTTTTACTTGTCTTAAGCAAAGGCCGAGTAACTTTGAGGCTTCTGTGCCATCAATCTTTTTTGCTAACAAATCTTTGATAATTTCATAGCGTTTCGCTTCTTTGTTTGTCATAGTTATTAGTTGATTTTGATCCATAATGTTTTCTAAATTAATAATATTTAATTTAGATCTATTATGTACTAAATCTCTTACCTATGACATTTCTACTTTGCCCATACTATGACATTATCATTTGGGCGGGACATCCCCTAAACCCTTCCAGCGCAACCACTCCATGTCATCATCACTATGATTACACATAGAGCACTTAAGCTCAACAGTACAGCCCATTACCTCGCTTGCATAAACATCATTCCAAACTAAAACATTTTTTGGCACCATTTTGCTTCTCGCCTCTTTACCTGTGCTAGGTTCATGACACAGCTTGCAAATTGGGCACACCAAAACTGTCCTGCCCATAGTACCAATCACTTCAACATTTTTAGAATCTATTTTTCCAATACACCCAACTCTTTTGCAGTTCATACTTCTCTCCTTTTAAAACCAACCACGAAAAACAATTTTTCAAAGAACAACAAACAAAAAAACCTCCGTCAGGAGGTTGCTTCACAATTTCTTTTTTACTTTACTTTTTGTGAATAAAAAACCTCCCAACTTTTTGTGGTAATAACAAGCTTAATAATAAAGTTGTTTGGTTTATACTCATACTTTTATAATACTCTTTTTGATTTTTGTGTCAATAAGAATGTTTATTTTGATTTTTCCTCTTTTTTAAATTCTATATAAGAATAATAAAAACTATAAATTGCAGAAAAAATTACTGGAATAATCACTAAATAAATGGCAAAACCTGGCATAATAAACCCAAACACAGCAATAATTCCCGAAATTTTAAATAATTTTCCCCCAAGTTTATGGGTTTTATTCCAAACATTTTCATTGGCCAAAGTCCAAGGAGTTCTTATACCAATAAAGTAATTTCTTTTTACATTTTCCATTAATATACCAGAATAAATAAACAAAATTCCAATTCCTGGTGCAATGGCCTGCCCCATATTAAAGTGCTGACCAAAGTTCCACAAAATAGTTAAACCATGAATATAAAATAAAAATAAGAATATAATTAAAATAAATTTGTCAAATTGTTTTTGAAATTCTTTAATGTTATTTTTTAGTGGATCTATTTTGGGAATTAAAATAAAAAATAAAAATAAAATAGCTGAAATCATTGGCACTAAAAACAGCCCCCAAAATTTATTCATATATCCATTTACATTACCATCAATACCCCAGTGTGTGGCAATTTTGTCTGGTAATAAAGGATAAAAATATAAACTAAATAAAAACAAAGCTAAAATAATTACTATAATAAAAATTGTATTTTTCTTAATCATATTTTTAAATTATTTTCTAAATTTATTAATTTCATAACCTGCTATTCCAAAAGAAACTGCCACATTTAAACTCTCTTTTTTCCCATGCATAGGAAGCTCAATAATCTTATCACACAATGTTAAAACCTTTTTAGAAGCTCCAGTAACTTCATTTCCTAAAATTAAAGCCAAAGGAAATCTTGGTTTAAGTTTTGTATAATTTATTGCTTTTTTATCTTGCTCCAGCGCCACAATTTGAATTTTTTCTCTTTTCGTTCCGTCGTCATTGCGAGGAGCTCGCAAGTAACGAAGCAATCTAGTCATACTTTCACAATACTCAAACAACACAGAGTCTTCTGCCCCAAGCGCAGTCTTTGAAGCAATTGCTCCTTTTCTTGTTAAAAAATTTTCTTGCGTTTCTCCAATTGGAGCTTTGCCGGAAATTCCACATAAAAATATTTTTGTTACACCCAAAGCATCAGCAGTTCTAAAAATAGAACCAATATTTTCCAAACTTCGTACATTATCCACAATCACATAAAATTCCTTTTTCTGTTTTTTCATTTTATAATAATCTGAATTTGTTTATGATTAGACCAAAATCATATCCTAAAAATTTGGCTGCTGTTCTACAAAAAGCCATTCTTTCTGTAAATATTTCAAAATATTCCATTACAGGAACAAAATTTGTATCAATTTTTAAAGTTAGAGTAATTCTTTTCTTTAATTTATCAACCTTTAAATTACTTTCTGTTGTAGCATAATTTACTCGGTCGTGAATATCTTTTCTAATGTCTTTCATCTCTCTTTGAGCCACGCGTGATCTGTCTACATCAGATTTGTCTGCAATTACTAAAACTTCTGCAATGGCTGTTGTAAAATTCATTTCTGGTTTATCGTGCTCAGCAATAGCTTGCATAATTTGTGCCATTTCTTTTTCATCAAATTGACCACTAAAAACCTGAAAAAATAAAAGTCCTGCAAAATAATGATGATTAGTGCGAGACATAAAGTTACCCATATCATGACAATATCCAACAATACCAGCAAGTTCCACTTCTCTTTCACTTAAACCAATAGATTTTGCAATTTTCATTGCTCGATCTGCCACAACTCCAGTGTGCCTTAAACCGTGATTAGTATAAGACAAAGCTTTCATAGATTCATCAGTCTGATTTATAAACTCTAAAATTTGTTTATTTCCCCTAACATCTTTTAATGTAAGCATAAATTTATTTTCCTGCCCATTGTAGGCTAATTTAATTTTAATTATTTTATTTTATCACTTTTAGCTAACAAAAAAAAGCCCCTAAAGACTTAATATTTTGATTTTAGTTTATGCTTAAAAAATTGGTCAAATTCGTTTAGATAAACATTGGCAAAAAGTTGACTGGTTAAATTGCCAAGTGGCAGGCCACCAAGCTTAAAACTATAAGTAATTTCTTTGAGAAGATTTACAATTTTTTGATCGCTTATGTGCTTTTGTAAAATCTCTATCAAAATATTTTTGATGCTTCTTTGGGAGACAAAATCATTAGACAACAAAAAGTATATTGCACTGTCTGAAAAATTGGACGAAATTGGAAGAAATCTTGGTAGTTGGTATGGAAAACTACTAAAAGACTTAGAAAAACAAAACTCTCTCAAAAAATGAGAGAGAAAATGAAGCGATCTGCGAGACGACGAACGCGAACCCATTATCGGAGTTCCAGTTGTCATCGGGCCTGTCATAGTATGTGTTCAGCCAACGACCATCGCCATTACGGTTCGCGGCAAGTAAGTTCGGATCGCCATCGGAAATGCGCGGAAAATCATCAATACCACTGCCCATTGAAGCCTCACCCTGTTGTATAACAGGGTTACGCGATCTTGGAGCTGTATCTAATTCCGTATCTAAAATACGTTAATTCTCCGCACCAGGTATCTTCGTTTTGGAAGCAAGTTTGCAAGCCCTCCGTTTGAAACCTTAGTCGCAAACGCTCTCAGCAAGCAACTGCTGGGTTCGGCCGCCTGCAATCTTGATCGCAAGCAAGATTCGCCTAATTCCATTTTCATTGTATAAAAAAATGCCCCGCAATGCAACTTGCATTGCGGGGCCTGACGAAACGACGAACGACGAATTCAAAGGGCTGAATCACAAGGTCAAAACCAAAGGGTTCAAGCCCAGAGGACTCATCAGGACGAAGATACCCGCGAGACGACGAACGCGAACCCAAAATCGGAGTACCAGCGGCCACCGGGCCCGTCATAGTATGCGTTCAGCCAACGACCATCGCCATCACGGTACGCGGCAAGCAAGCGCGGATCGCCAACGGAATCCTTGATGGGCTCGTGAAAAACCGCGATCAGCCAAAGCCCCATGGCTTCCAGTTCCTCGTCCGAAAACATCTCACGGATAAGGCAGGCGATTTCGGCGTTGGGTTTCTCCAACTTGCGACGCTCGGCCTCGACGCGAATCTTGCTAGTGATACGCTCATCGTTCGTGAACATCGTTCCCTTGAGGACCGCGACCTTGTAGGTCACGCCACTGGTCGGCTTGAAGTCCTTGGAGTTGAGCAAATCCTTGGCCCACTTGCTGAGCCGGAAGCCTTTCTTCTCCAGACGTTCAATCCACGCCGGTCCAGTGGTGCCGTCGGAAATGACCTCAAAGTAGATGACTCCATTCTCTTCATACCAACGACGGATCCAGGTCGGCTCCTTACGCAAAAACCTGGCGAACTCCTCAGCCCACCGTGGACCCTCCTTGGACTTCAACTTTTCCACCCAGTCGACGAGAACTCCCCAACATTGAGGAATTGTCACCAACAGGCTAACCAAACGGCCGAGCAAATCAAACTTGTCATTTGACATGGTCAGCTCCTTTCAGAAAAGAGACGTGCTTGGGTCTGCCGAAATTAGCAGTCATAGCCAAAAAACCTTAAAAACTGTACGACGCCCGACGTCGACTAATTTAAAATCTTTTGGCTACAACCGCCAAATCCCAAATACCTTTATTTTTTACAATATAAAAAAGCACAATTTACTATGCTCTTTTTATATGCTAAATATATTATTTTGTCAACAGTCTTTTTTCAACTTCTTGCCAGTTTACAATATTCCACCAGTTTTCTACAAATTTTGATCTGTCATTTTTGTAATCTAAATAATAGCTGTGTTCCCATACATCTAAAGCCAGCAAAATTTTTGTTTCAGGATAAAAATTTGCATTATGTTTTTCTAATTGCATTATAAGTAATCTATTTATTCCTTTATCATAAACTAACACGGCCCAACCAGAACCCTCCACAGAAATTGCAGTTTTAGAAAATTCTATTTTAAATCTTTCAAAACCTCCAAAGTCTTTTTCAATTTGCTTTACAACTTCCCCACTTGGTATATTTTTTTTAGAATTTACACTTGCCATATTCTGCCAAAAAATTGAATGTAAAACATGCCCTGAAACTGCAAAAGACAAGCCCTTTAAAATTGACTTAAAATCCAAATCAATATTATTATTTCTAGCATCTTCTAATTTATTTAATAATTCGTTAGCTGCATTTACATAAGCTTGATGATGCTTTGTGTGATGCAAAGTTAAAACCTCCTCTGACATATACGGCGCCAAATCCTTATAACCATAAGGCAAGGCTGGTAATTTATATAATATTTTAT
>CAIWKF010000042.1 GCA_903913175.1 Candidatus Staskawiczbacteria bacterium | reverse complement strand
TCGCGATTTAAAGGGTACTCACAAAGCCATAAATAGATTTAGGGATTTTGGCAGGAAGGTTTCCAAAAACAACACCAAACAATGCTGGGTTTTAAAATGTGATATTAAAAAGTTTTTTGCTAGTATTGACCAAAATATTTTGTTGGAAATTTTACAAAAACATATTGCTGACAAAAATATCATAAATTTATTAAAAGAAATAATTTTTAGTTTTAAGCTTGGTGGCCTGCCACTTGGGAATTTAACCAGTCAACTTTTTGCCAATGTCTATTTAAATGAGCTTGACCAGTTTGTAAAACATAAATTAAAAGCAAAATATTACATAAGATACTGCGATGATTTTGTGATATTCTCACAAGATAAAAACTGTTTGGAAAACTTAATTCCAGTTATTCGCGACTATTTGCAAAATGTGTTAGGCCTTGCCTTACACAAAGACAAAGTTTCTATTGAAACGCTTTGTTCTGGAGTTGATTTTTTGGGTTGGATAAACTTTTTTGATTACAGAATATTGAGAAAAACAACTAAAACTAGAATGATAAAAAACATTAAAAAAAATCCCAATATTGAATCTATAAATTCTTATTTGGGACTTTTGAAACACGGAAATACAAAAATCATTCAAGAAAAATTGCTAAAAAGTTTATAAGAGAATCTGGCGGAGTCATGGATGTGCTTTTTTTATGGATATTTTTTTGTTGAGTAGAAGTAGTTGTAAGTTTGTTGGAAAAGTGGTTAAATTAAGAAAGGAAATAAATAAAAATATTAAAAATTCGTGGGGAATATGCAAGAGAAAAATGATCAAATTATTATTTATAATGCTGAAAAAAGCAACTACTAAGGAATCCTTGGTAGTTGAAAAGGGGTGTTAGTTAAAAATTTAGTATGCTGAAAAATTCAACCATCTGGAAATTCCGGTATGTTGCACAAAAAATAATCAAAAAATAAAAATATGAATGAGCTTATAAACATAAAAGTAATTCAAAAAGATTTTAATGGTGAGAAAAAAAGATTTGTTAATGCTAGGGAGTTACACAAGTGGCTTGGCGTTGGAAAATTCTTTGCAAATTGGATTAAAGATAGAATTGAAAAGTATGATTTTGTGGAGAATTTGGACTATTTCATAACCATTGCCAATTCTGGCAATGGTTTTGGCATGCAATCTAAAGGAAAAATTGTTGATGCCAAAACTGGTAAGGTTTTACTAAAAGATTATGTTATTTCTGTAGATATGGCAAAAGAGTTGGCAATGGTGGAAAATAGTGAAATTGGAAAGAAAGTAAGAAAATATTTCATTAGAGTTGAGGGCGATTTTAAAAAGGTAATGCAAATTGCCACGCTAGACCCAAAAATTATTAATCAATTAACAACTCAGTTTTTTGAAACAAGGACAGAGACCAAGGATTACAGAAAAGATTTTACTGATTGTATCAAAAATTTTGTGGCAGTTAAAAATTATGGAACATATACAGATATGCTATATAACTTTTTATTTTTAGAAAGAGCCAAGGAATATAGAAAACTTTTAGACTTGGCAAAAAAAGATTTTACCAGAAATTATATGTATGAGGAAATTTTATTAATTATTGGTGCCTTTGAAGCTGGGTTGGCAGGAGAAATTGAGAAAGAATTTAAAAAATTAAATAGAATTTTAACTAAAGACGAATTTGCAAAAAAGTTTAACGAATTTTCTTCTACAAAGAATTGGCTAATTTATCAAAAAAGAGCTAGAAGTATAATGGCAACTTATGACGAGGAACTGCGAAATATAAAACACCCAAAGTTAATTGATTATAAAAAAGAATTTAGCCAAAAAGACATTAAAAAACTTATTGGATAAAATTTATTTGCTACGTCAAAAAAAACTGCTTAGAGGCAGTTTTTGAATAATTATAAAATAAAAATGGGGCCCGGGCATTCCCAGTCCCCATTTTTTAGTTATATTCATTCATGGTTTTTTCAAGACCGTTTATTAAATAAAAGTTTAGAGCTTCTGTAGTTTTTGTTATAACAGAGTTTATAATCTCTTTTTCTGATGAGGAAAACTTTTTTAAAACAACATCAAGGGCTTGAGTTTTCTGCTGTGGTGATTTGATAGTTGTAGAATTTATTTCTTTAGCTATGCCAATTCTAAACCTAACCAAGTTTTCATTGCCAATGGCTTTAATAATGCTTTCTACGCCTTTATGGCCAGCAGAACCCCTTTCTTTAACAATTTTTATTTTGCCAATTGGTAAATCAATGTCATCGTGGACTACAATATAGTTTGTAGCTTGTAGTTTGTAGTGAATAGAAAGTTTCTGCACAGATTTACCCGAGTCATTCATAAAAGTCTGAGGTTTCACTAAAACAACCTGATCTTCTTTGTCCGCCGAAGTCTTGAATAAGGCGGAAGAAATTTCAGCTAGATTTTTTTTAGATAAGGCAAAATTTTCAAAATTATTATTTTTTGCAAGCGCATCCAAAACTAAAAAACCAACATTGTGTTTTGTATTTTTAAATTTTTCTCCAGGGTTACCTAAACCAATTATTATTGTAGCCATATTTTTATGCTTAATTTTTTATCTGTATTTTTTAGTATAGCCTATTGACTTGAAACTTAAAAGGGGTTACAATTTTTATAACTGTAATCTTTAGATTGGATCTGAAGATTTTGTTCTTTTTTTAAAGAAAGCATAAATGGATTTTTTTTGTTTTCTTTATAGCCGCCTGATTAGGAGAAAATCATGGCGAGGAGGAATCTTTGTGCTCGGGGGCGGGCGTTTCTTGTGGAAAAGGTGACTGGAAATGGTCATCAAACTACGGCTGAGCTTACGGCTTGGCTGAAGAAGAGGTGCCCCGATGCCACGGAGGCGAAAGTTCAAAAGGTTTTGGACGAGATTCGGAAAAAGTCTCGTTGTGGTGCAAGTGCACCCATTGTGTCATCGGAGTCGAAAGACTCCGCCGTGTCGTTCGCTTAGCTAGTTTTTTATTTTTGGCAAGGACGTGATTATGGTTGAAACATTGATTCAGGAGCGTTTCCTTGACTTGCGCGATCGGTTTTCGGACCGTAAAAGTATTGAAATGACTGCAACAGAGCTCAGTCATGAACTCGCGCAGGACATCGATTCTCCGCAGGTTGAGCGAGTACTTTCTCGCTTCGGTATTCCTTTTTCTGATGGCAACGGCCATCCTCGTCGTCGGCCGAAGTAGTCGGCTGTTTCTGGAATAGTACCTTTAAAGCCGAGCGCAACTTGTTGCACTTGGCTTTTTTATTATAAAATAGCCATTGCATTCGTGTAAAAAGTGTGATAATATGTGAGTATGGATCAAGAACAAAATATAAATTTAAAAAATAATCAAGAACCTAGTAAAATAAAGAAAGCTTTATCTTTTGTTTGGGAAATTACTAAAATTGTTGTTATTGCTTCGGTAATAGTTTTACCAATAAGATATTTTTTATTCCAACCATTTATTGTTAAAGGAGAGTCAATGGTACCTAGCTTTCAGGATGGAAATTATTTAATTATTGATGAAATATCTTATAGATTTTCTGAGCCGCAAAGAGGAGATGTTATTGTTTTTGATGCTAGTTTTTTGGCTAGATATGCTGGCCAAAGGTTTATAAAAAGAGTAATTGGTTTACCAGAAGAAACAGTTAATATAAAAAATGGAAAAATAACAATTTCAAAAGGTGGGAAAGATTTAATTTTAAATGAAAGCAAATATTTACCAGCAGATTTTGAAATTGCTCAAACTGTAAATATTACCCTAAATAAAGATCAATATTTTGTTATGGGAGACAATAGGGGTTTTTCTTATGATTCAAGAATGTGGGGGGCTCTGCCAAAAAAAGAAATTATTGGGAAAGTTTTTTTAAGAATTTTACCAGTTAATGAATTAACAAAATTTAATGTAATTTCATATTAATTGGTAAAACTAAATTAAATATATATGGCAAATTTAAAATTTCAAACATTATTAGGAATGCACGACACCTTACCACAAGATCAAGCTTATTTTTTAAAAGTAAGAAAATCAGTTGAAAGTGTGGTTAATTATTATAGTTTTTCTAGAATTGATACTCCTATTTTAGAAATGACAGAAGTTTTTGTCAAAGGAACTGGGGTTGATACTGATATTGTAGAAAAAGAAATGTATTCATTTAGGACTAAAGGAGGAGACATGGTAGCTTTAAGGCCAGAATTTACTCCTGGAATTGTTAGAAGTTATATTGAAAACGGAATGTTTAACCTGCCTCAACCAGTAAAGCTTTGGACAATGGGTCCTTGTTTTAGACACGAAAGACCTCAGGCTGGAAGATATAGGCAATTTACACAACTTGATTTAGAAATTTTAGGAGATGCTTCGGCATCAACAGATGGTCAAATTATTCAAATGAGTTATGATATTTTAAAAGAGCTTTCTTTTAAAAATTTATCTATTGAAGTAAACTCAATTGGAGATTCAGAGTGCAGACCATATTTTAAAAAAATACTAACAAGTTATTTTAAATCAAAAAAATCATCTTTGTGCTCTAATTGTCAAAGAAGATTAAAAGATAATCCATTAAGAATTTTAGATTGTAAAGATGAAAAGTGTCAAAGAATAAAAGCTGGAGCGCCACAAATTGTTGATCATTTATGTGAAGCTTGTCATGCTCATTTTAAACAAGTTTTAGAATTTCTAGATGAATTAGAATTGCCATATGTTTTAAACCCATATTTAGTAAGAGGTTTAGATTATTATACTAAAACAGTTTTTGAAATTGTTGACAAGAGCGAAAATGGTGAATCGCAAGGCACTTTAATTGGCGGAGGAAGATATGATAATTTAGTAAAGCTTATGGGTGGTAGAAATACTCCTGCGTGTGGAGCAGCTGGTGGAATTGATAGAATTATTAATTTAATGAAGGCCAAAGAAGTTAAAACTCTAAAAGTTGAAGAACCGCAAGTGTTTTTAGCTCAATTGGGACAACTAGCTAAAAGGAAAAGCTTAAAATTATTTGAAGAGTTTAGAAATGCCAAGATTCCAGTAGCAGAATCATTTTCAAAAGATTCTTTAAAAGCTCAACTAAGGTCTGCAAATAAAATTAACGCAAAATATGTTTTAATTTTTGGGCAGAAAGAAGCATTGGAAGATTTTATAACTTTAAAAAATATGGAGACAGGAGATCAAGAAGAAATAAAAATAGATAAAATTGTAGAAGAAATTAAAAAAAGAATTAAGAAATAATTTTATATTAAAAATAACTCGCTCAGCAACAAACTTTTTTCCGGTAGTTGGCACGCCTCTTGCCAAAAGGCAAGTAGGCCCAGACCTACAAAAAATTTATTGCTTTGCTTATTATTTTTAATTTTAAGTCTTTACTATGGTATTAGAAGTAAGAAGAAAAGAAAAAGAAAGCTCACAAAGTTTAGTTCATCGTTTTACTAAAGTTGTTAGACAAAGTGGAGTTTTAATTGAAGCAAGAGGAAAACAATTTAGAAAAAGAGTTAAAAGCACTTTATCTAAAAAAAGATCTGCGCTAAGAAGAGTAAGCAATAGAGCAGAAAAAGCTCTTGCTGAAAAATTAGGTAAACCAAAACCACCCAGATAGTCAGTTAAGTTTAAATATTAATTGATTAAAAAGGTAAAAATATGCTAAAACAACAAATTCAAGCAGATGCCACAAATGCTTTAAAAATAGGAGACAAGTTTGCCTCTGGTGTATTTCGTATGATTTTAGCATCAGTTATTTCAAAGGAAAAAGACAAAAGATATAAAATTTCAAAAAAGAAATCAGGGATAAAAGAAGAAGATTTAGTCAAAGAATCAGAATTAACAGACGAAGAGCTTGTTGAAATAATTTTAGCTGAAGTTAAAAAAAGAAGAGATGCAATAGGTTTATTTGAGCAGGGGGGTAGGCAAGAATTAGCAGATAATGAAAAAAAAGAAATTCAGATTATAAAAAAATATTTACCAGAACAAATCTCGTTAGATAAATTAAGAAAGTTAGTTGAAGAGTCAATTAAAAAAGTTAAAGCTGAAGAAATGAAAGATATGGGAAAAGTTATGGCAGACCTAAACCCAAAAGTAAAAGGTAAGGCTGATTCAAGTGAAATCTCAAGAATTGTAAAAGAAATATTATCACAAAATTAAAATCAAGTTATAAAAATGTCCGAATTAAAACGCGGACTTTTTTTATGTAAAAAAATTAGCTATGGCTGTTTATTTTTGTAAATGTTATAATTTACTAATAGGTTTAATATAAATAATTATTGTATTAAAAAATAATGCCAAATTATATTTATACAGCCAAGACTTTAAATGGTGAAAACAAAACTGGCATTGAGTCGGCAAAAGATGTTCATCAGCTTTTTCAAAATTTAAAAGCTGAAGGTTTGGTTTTAGTTAAAATTGATGTTGAGGGGCAAGAAAAAAAGAATTTTTTTATTTCAGCGGTTCCGTCTTTTAGGGTTTCTCTTTCAGATAAAATAATGATGACAAGAAATTTGTGGATAATGGTTTCTACTGGCTTATCAATTGTCAGAAGTTTTTCTTTATTAGCTAACCAAACAAAAAATACTAAGTTAAAAAAAGCATTATTATCTATTAAAGAAGAGGTAAACAAAGGAGAAAATTTTTCTAATGCTTTGGGAAAACACCCTGATATTTTTTCTAATCTTTTTTGTAGTATGGTAAAAGTAGGAGAAGAATCAGGAACCTTAGAAGAAGCTTTAGAAATTTTGTCTTTGCAAATGGGCAAAGAACATGAGCTAAAAGCTAAAATACAACAAGCAATGATGTACCCATTAATGATTATGTTGACTATGCTTGGTATTGGAGTTGTAATAATGACCTTTGTTTTTCCTCAATTAACAGGTTTTTTTAAGAGTTTAAATGCAGACCTTCCATGGTATACAAAAATTATGATAGGTATGGGAAATTTTATTTCTCAAAAATGGTATTTTGTAATTTTAATTGTAATTCTTTTTATTTTAATTTTTATAGCAACAATTAAAACAAAAATTGGAAGAAGAATTTTAGATACAGTTTTGTTAAAAATTCCAATTTTGTCATCACTTATTAAAAAAAAGAACTCAGCTGTTTTAATAAGATGCTTAAGTTCACTTATGTCTTCAGGGGTTCCTTTAGTAAGGTCTTTAGAAATTACATCTGGAACTGTAGGAAATATTTATTTTAAAGAAGCACTAGATGAGGCCGGAGAAAAAGTCAAAAAAGGGGAGAAACTTTCTGGTGCATTAAAAAATCACGAAAAATTATTTCCATTTGGAGTTATAGAAATTATGGAGGTTGGAGAAGAAACAGGAAAAAGTGCAGTTATTTTAAAAAAACTAGCAGAGTTTTATGAAGAAGAGGTTATGAACACTGCAGAAAATTTATCTAGTATTATTGAGCCACTTTTAATACTTGTTTTGGGCGGAGGCGTTGCATTCTTTGCATTTTCAATAATTGAGCCAATGTATTCTATACTGGGAGCTATTTAATTAATTGTTTAAATTATGCCGATATTTAATGATTTTGACAAAGATAATTGGAAAGAGTCAGAAATTTTAACAGATAGTTTATGGGTTATTCCGGAAAGGGATAACTCTGGAAAACATAGTGGTTTTTATCATGGTAATTTTATTCCTCAAGTTCCTCGTCAATTTATTTTACGATATACTAAAAAAAATGATGTTGTTTTTGATCCATTTTTAGGAAGCGGAACAACTGCATATGAAGCTGAAAGTTTGAATAGAAATTTCATTGGTGTAGATATACAGAAAAGTCTAGTTGATTATGTTCAAAAAAATATTGAGCCAAAAAATAATTTTTCCGAATTATTTATTGGTGATAGTATAAAAATTGAAACTTTTAGTAAAGTTAAAGAAACACTAAATAAACATAAAAAGAAAAATATTCAACTTGCAATTTTACATCCACCGTATGCGGACATAATTAAGTTTAGTAGTTTAAAAGATGATTTGTCGAACTCAAAATCACTTAAAGATTTTTTGGAAAAATTTTCTATTATATTGAAAAATACAATTGAAATTTTAGAGAAAGACAGATATTTGGTAATTGTAATTGGAGATAAATATACGGCTGGTCAATGGATACCTTTAGGATTTTATTGCTTAAATGAAGCACAAAAATTGGGTTTAACATTAAAAAGTATTATAATAAAAAATATGGCAGGTAATAGAGCTAAGCAAAATAAAGAGGGTATTTGGCGATATAGAGCACTTTCTAGTGATTATTATATTTTTAAGCACGAATACATTTTATTATTTAAAAAATAAATATGGAATACATAAAATCAAAACTTTCGGATGATTTAGCTAAAAAAATTATTGGTAGTCAAGAAAAGGCGACTGAATATTTGTTGCGTTTAAATGAGATTAAGTTGATACCTTCGTTAAAGTTTAAAGTTATTAGTCGTGGACAAAATGCAGGTAAAAAAGTTTTAAATTTAAATACAAAAGAATTATGGAAAGCTATAGTTGATAGTTGGGATTATGAAGTAAGTAGAAAAATTATTAGAGATATTTTTAGAGAAACAGATAAATATAAAAGTGGGAAAGAAGCCAATAATGCAATGAATATACTTATTACAGAATGGGAGAGTCTAAAATTAGGTGATATTGCATGGCCATTTTCTCAAGGTGCTTTTGATGAATTTGTACAAAGAATTAATTCAGAGAACAGCTCTGGTATTGTTAAGGATGACAAAGTTAAAATAGCTGCAGTTAAATATAGAAGAATTAAAGAGATTAACACTGTAAGAAATGATTTTATAGAAACATTAATTTTTGAAAAAAATAATAATATTTTGCCAACATTGAATCATAGGCGTGGAGTAGATTTTTTTATTGATGGAATTTCTTTTGATCAAAAAGTTGCAAAAAGTCCGACTAATGAATTTAAAAGACACTTTAAAGATGAATGGCGAGAAACTGCAATTAAAAAATCAGAGCTTGTTGCAGAATATCTTTATAAATATCAAGACGAGGGTAGATTTGGATCAGATCCGAGACTTCTTGTTGTTTATATAGACGAAGATGTTTCAATTGATAAAATTAGAGAAATTATATATAAGACTGACTTAAATAACCCAATAGAAATTAATTTTACTTATAAACATAGGGTTGGAACACTTTTTAATTGCAAACTTGCAGATTATCAGTTGAATCCTAGAAAATATAATAGGTT
>CAIWKF010000041.1 GCA_903913175.1 Candidatus Staskawiczbacteria bacterium | reverse complement strand
TCAACAACTGGTTTTTCTTCTATAAATAAGACGCGCTTTCTATTATTTAGGAAAATATCGTTTCTAACTATTAATAGTAAAAAAGCAGAAAACATACTAAGAATACTTATTATTATAAAAATTGCATTAAAACCTAGGTATGAAGCAATTATTCCACCTATTCCGCCAGCTATGCCTGCGCCCTCCCCAATAGAAGTTGTTTCCATACTCCATTCAAAGGCCTCTTTTCCTTTATCTATGTGTCTGGTAAAAATTGCTAGCCAAGAAGGAAGAGACATGGCCATGCCAACTGCATGTAATATTTGCAATAAATATATGTGCCATTGAGTGGTAGCAAATAAAAACCCAAGCGGGGCAACTGCCACAACAAAATATCCAGTAAACATAACCCAAAAATCATCTTTTTCTCCTTTTGCTTTATCTAAAAAATATCCAATAGGAATTTCAATAAATGATTTAGTTATCCAATAAGTTAGTGCCGCAAAGCCAGCAATTCTTGTTGCCTCTGCTATGTCATTTACTGCCACTTTTTGTAAAATAAATATGGCAAAAACTGGAGCTAAAAGTCCCCAGCCCAAATTTAAAAAGAAATCACTTAAAATTAAAGTTTTTACGATTTTGTTTATAGTTTTGTTCATACATAATAAATTATTATTTAATCACTTATTATAAAACAAAAAACCGCTATTTTCCAGCGGTTTTAATAATTAGTGTTTTGGTTTGTTAGTATGGTGAAATTCTCTATCCATGTTATTGGCAAAATCTAAAAGCAATGGGTCATCAAAAAGTTCACTAGCTTGAATCCACCACGATTTTTGCGGCAAAGATTTATTTTTTTCCCAATATTCTAATGACTGTAAAAGGTTTTCAACCCTATCAGTTTGTCTTAAAAACCTTGATTCTGGACTTAATCTTTTTTCATAATCTAACCAAAGAGAGTGTATTTCATTTTTTAATTTAGTTGATAAATTTTTTATCAGTTTTTCTAATCCTTCTTTTTCTTTTTTATATTTTCTTTCTGCAAGCTGCTTTTTTTTGGCTTTTGAAAATCTTGGCCAAGTTTTTAATAACTCCTTCATCTTTTTTTTGTCCGTACTTAATATTGAGTCATATGGGGTAATATCTCCTGCGTAAACTTCACATAAATCATGCACTAAAGCCATTTTGATTAATTTTTCAATATTTAAGTTTTTTTTACTTCCTAAAATCCAAGCCATTAAAGCTACACGAAAAGAATGATCAGCAATGCTTTCAGGGTTTTTTATGCCACGCAAAACCCAGCCACGCCTTGGCATATTTTTTAATTCGCCTACTTTAATAAAAAATTTTAAAATTTCATCCATAAAAATTAGCCAATTTCGTATTTAATACTTTTTATTTTATAAATAGTTTTTACAGGAAAAGATATTAAAACTTCATCTCCAATTTTGTGTCCCAAAAGAGCTTTGCCAACAGGAGATTCGTTGCTTATTTTACCTAGGGCAGGGTTAGCTTCTAGTGTTCCAACCAATATAAATTCTTCTTTGTCTCCGTTAATATCTAATTTTAATTTAGCCCCCATATCTACAATATGAGTTTTATTTTTAGCTGGTTTTTTGATTATTTCACAATGATCAAAAATATTTTGCAACTCAGTCATTCTTGATCTTAGAAAATTTAAATCATCTTGGAAAATAACAAAATCTGGATTTAAATCTTCTGACTCAAATGCTTTAGGGGCTTCACCTTCAGCCTTATTGCGCTCTAAAATAACAAGCTCACAATATTCTTTTTTAAGCTCTGATAGCTTTTCTTTAGTTAAATAGAAAATTTTTGTATCCATTTAGATTTTGCTACTTAATATTTTTTCTGTCAGCTTAACTTTATTTTATTTTTAGATTAAAGTCAAGGAACTTATTTTATTTAGTACTTTGTTTTAATAGAAAGGCCAGTGTAACAAATTGTCACGCTGGCCATAGTTGGTGTTGCTCATTGTCAATCCTCTTTCAGTCATAAATATCTACCCCATGACTATAGGGTAGACCAAATGGATCAGACAATATTAACTCTATGCAAGCTTCTTTCTCGTCATCGAATTCGCCCTCGATGCCGTGTCTTTCTTGCACATTAGAGCAAGAAGCAATTTGTCCTTTTTTCTCATCAAGATCAATTCGCATTTTGTCTAGCGTGTGTTGCATTATCTTCTCCTTGTATTGCGTTTTAATAAAAGAGCATATTATTATAATTTTACGCTTATAAAAAAACTATGTCAAATGTGACATAGTTTTACTTATTATTAAATTTTAAGATATTTTTATTTTTCCATAAACCCCATCATATCCTGGTTTAATTTTAACCCTCCCTTGCCTAGCCCGCAAAATACCGTTGGCAATTTTTAAGGAACTATGCTTGGTAATATTTTTTTCTGTGGCATTTAGTAAAATATTAAATTCATTGCCAAGTTTTAAAATTAAATTATTATAAATTTTTTCTACATCTTTTGAAATTACAGATTTTTTTTGTATGTCTGTAATTATTTCTTTAAGGGGAATGATTGTTTTAAATGGGGCGGCACTTTTGGGTTTGCTTCCAAATTTTCTTTTAGCTAATTCTTCTATTCTGCTTAAAACTCCAATTACCAAGGGTTTTTTGCAAACAGGGCAAAGTGCGTTGTTTTTTTTAGATTCTTTTGGTGAAAAGTTTACTTTACAGTTTCTGTGTCCGTCATTATAATATTTACCTTCTTCAGGAAAAAATTCAATAGTATATAAAAGCTTTGCCTGGCCAATCTTTTTTGGCAAAGTGTGATTTTTTATTGCGTCAATTATTCCTTTGTAACTAAATTCTGTGTCAAAAACATTTGCTTCTCTGCCAATTTTTTGAGGAGAATGAGCATCACTATTTGAAAGTAAGGTAATGTTGTCTAACTCTGGTATTTGCCAATTCATAGTGGGGCTAGAGCATAGGCCGGTTTCCACAGCATAAATATATGGGGTTAGTTCTTCAAAACACTCCTCTAAAGAATTAAATCCTGATTTTGAGCCAAAAATAGAAAACCAAGGCGTCCAAATATGGGCAGGAATTGCTAAGCAATCTTTTGAAATATTTAAAATAATTTTTAAAAGATCTTTAGCGTCTAGGCCTAATATTGGCCTGCCATCAGATTTTAAATTTCCTATTTTACTTAATTCTTCATTTATTTTTTCTACAACCTCAAATGATGGCGCTAAAACAATAATATGAACCTTTCTAACTTTATTATTCTTTTTATATATACAACTTATTTCACAGCTCAACAAAAATCTCAATAATTCCCCTTCCTTTGGAAGGCGCGAGGGGTGGGTTTTTAAAACAAATAAACCAGGCTCAGCTGGTCTTAGTTTTTGTTTTAATTCTTTAAACCACAATGGGTGAGTAAAGTCGCCCGTTCCTAAAACATTAACCCCTTTTATTTTGGCCCATTTATCTAAATTTTCTAAATCAGTGCTGGGGGAAGTGGCTCTGGAATATTTTGAATGAATATGAAAATCTGCAACAAACTTCATAATTTATAAACAACATAATCTTCTCTAGCTTTCTTTTTTATTTTAAGACCAACAAAACTTCCTTTTTTAGCAACCATGACTTTTTTGTGATCAATTTGCATTGATTGTACTTTTTGATTAAAATCTGTGTTTTCTCCGCCAGTAATTCTAATTTCGTCTCCCACTTTTAAGGTGTCTTTTAATCTAATTACAATAACTTTTATATCAGAATAATAATGAGTAATTTTACCAATTAGTTTTTTCCCGCCTGCAACGCTTTGTGTAGCAATGCGGGCAGGTTTAATTTTAACTTTTGCTTTCTTTACTATTTTCTTTTTAATAATTTTCTTTTTCATACCTTTTTATTTATTTTTTATATTTTAATTATAGCAAAATATAAACTAAAAAACCAACAGGAAATTAATCCCGATGGTCTTTTAATAAGGGGGTTATAATTCTTAATGCCTTTAGTTGAGGCTCGAACCAAAATTCGGACAATGAATTAAAGTATATACTCAACTCATGCACAAAGAATTACTGTGTCCTTGAGAATATCTCTCACCCCCTTAACTTGCATAATAAAAGATTTTTTTAAAAAAATCAAGTCCTTAAAACGGTTTATTATCTGGCAAATTCCACAACACGGTTTTCACGAATAACTGTAACTTTAATTTCTCCTGGGTATTTTAACTCTTCTTCAATGTTTGCTGCAATTTGGCGAGCAATTTTTTGAGTTTGTAAATCATCTACTTTGTCTGCTTTTACAAACACTCTTATTTCTCTGCCGGCTTGAATGGCATAAGTTTTTTCTACGCCTTCAAATTTATTGGCAATATCCTCTAAAGCTTTTAATCTTTGTAAATAATTTTCCAATGTATCTTTTCTTGCTCCTGGGCGGGCACCAGAAATTGCATCACAAACATTTACAATTGAACCCTCAATAGATTCTACAGGATAATCTCCGTGGTGAGCTCTCATAGCCTTAATTACAGCCTCTGATTCGCCAAACTTTTCCAAAATTTTAATTCCAATCTCAATGTGAGAGCCTTGCATTTGTTGATCAATGGCCTTTCCAATATCGTGAAGCAGTGCAGCACGCTTGGCAATTTGACTATTGGCGCCCAATTCTTCAGCAATAGTTTCAGCAATTAAAGCCATTTCCATAGAATGGACTAAAACATTTTGGCCAAAACTTGTTCTGTAATAAAGTCTTCCTAAAATTTGAATTAACTTATCATTCATTCCTATAATTCCCAAATCATAAACTGCTTTTTCTCCCGCCTCTTTTATTTTAGCAGAAATTTCAGCTTTAGCTTCTTCAACTTTTTCTTCAATTTTAGCTGGCTGGATTCTGCCATCTGTAATAAGTTTATCTAAAGCTATTTTAGCAATTTGTCTGCGAATTGGGTTAAAACCAGAAATTACTACAGAATCAGGTGCATCATCTACAATTAATTCAACTCCAGTTAATCTTTCAAAGGTTCTAATATTTCTACCTTCTTTCCCAATAATTCTACCCTTTAAATCTTCTGAGGCTAAAATTACAGTAGTAGTACTTAGCTCTTGTGTCTGAGCTACGGCACATTTTTGAATTGCCAAAGTAACAATATCTCTGGCCTTGTTATCTAACTTCTCTTTACCCTGTTCTTCCATTTTTTTAATTCTTTCAACTATATCTTTTTCTGCTTCAATTTCAACTAAAGCAAGCAATTCTTTTTTAGCATCTTCTCTAGATAAGCTGGCTACTTTTTCTAATTTAGCTTCAGCTTCTTTTCTTAAAGCTTCTAAGCTTTCTTTAATGGTTCTTACTTTTTCAACCTTATCTTTTAGTTCATTTTCTTTTGCTTCAAAACCAGAAATTTTATCTTCTAACAACTTTTCTCTTCCCAATAAAACTTGTTGAGTTTTTAAAAATTCCCTTCTTCTTTCGTCAACTTCTTTTTGGGATTTTTCTAAAATTTCGCTAGATTTTGTTTCTGCTTTTTTTACCATTAAAGCAGTTTCTTCTTTTACTAAAGCTATTTTTTTCTCAAGTTTAGCTTCTAGGGTTCCCGCTCTTCTTTTAGCAATTGATTGCCTAATATAATAACCAATAATAGCCCCAAGCATCAGGGCCAGAACTGTCACAATCATATAAATAATAATTTCTTCCATAAATTTTTATTTTAATAATAATTAAGTTTACCTCAATGACAACTTATTTTCACAAATTATCATTGTAATAACCTCAATTTTTTAAATAAAAAAACTCGCTTGCGCGGGTGAGCATTTTATATGATATATTTTTTTGAAGCGAGGCAAATAAACTTTTTGAAAGCCTTGGTCCACTTGCCCGTAGAGGCAAAGGGGCTACCAACAGCCGGAAAAAAGTTTATTACCGAGCGAATAAAAAGGCTTATTTAGATTTTTCTCCTTCTTTATTTCCTCCTATCACCTCATCAATTAATCCGTATTTTTTTGCTTCTTCTGCTGTAAGGTAAAAATCTCTATCTGTATCATTGGCAACTTTGGCAATTGATTGACCTGTATGCAAAGACAAAATTTTATTAACATTTTCTTTTATTTTTAAAATTTGTCTTGCAGTAATTTCTATTTCTGTGGCTTGACCATTAACTCCTCCCGCTACTTGATGTAGCAAAATTTCAGCGTTAGGAAGGGCAAATCTTTTGCCCTTGCTTCCAGCAGCCAAAATAATAGCTGCCA
Source organism: Candidatus Staskawiczbacteria bacterium (assembly GCA_903913175.1). Lineage (GTDB taxonomy): Bacteria > Patescibacteriota > Minisyncoccia > Minisyncoccales > Staskawiczbacteraceae > XYB1-FULL-32-11. Next base: position 8,820 of record CAIWKF010000041.1, on the reverse strand, counting down.
TTGAAGCTGTTAAACCAATACAAATAGTAGAAACTGGGCACCTTAAATATTGCATAGTATCATAAATTGCCAGCCCAGCAGTAACCGAGCCACCGGGGCTGTTGATATAAAGCTTAATGTCTCTTTTTGAGTCCTTTGAAGCCAAATAAAGCATTTGAGCAATTACTACATTTGCATTCATGTCTGTAACTGGACCTGCCAAAAAAACAATACGCTCTTCTAAAAGCCTTGAAAATATATCGTATGCGCGCTCACCGCGCTGTGATTTTTCTACAATAGTTGGAACTATTGGCATCTTATTTATTAAATGAATTATTTTGAAAAACTTTCCAGTTTTTGGAACACTTTTTCATTATATATCACACCTTTAGTATACTCTTTTAATTGCACGCTGTCAATTTTATCTACTTGTTCTTTTGTGTAAGTTGTTAAAGCTTTTTGCATTTCTTCTTGCATTTCCTCATCTAAAACTTCAATGTTTTCTTTTTTACCAATTTCACGCAAAATTAAAAAACTTTTAATTCTTTTTTCTGCTTCTTTGGTAAAGGTTTTTTTGAGTTCTTCTTCAGTTTTTTTAATGGTAGCTAAATATTGCTCAAAGGTTATTTTAAAGTTTTGGTTAACATTATTTTTTAAATCTTCAAACAATTTTTCTTCTTCATATTTAACCAATGTTTCTGGAACTTCAAAATTAGATTTTTCTGAAATTAAATCTAAAATCTCTCCGCGCTTTCTTTGTTTTTCTTCTTCAGTTTTTTCGTGGTGTATTCCAGATTTTACACTTTCTTTTAAGGTTACCAGAGTGTCAAAAGCTCCTAGGGTTTTAGCAAAATCATCATTTATTTCTGGAAGTTCCATTTTTTGGACGCTAATTACCTTTATTTTAAAAATAATTTCTTTACCAGCCAAATCGTTTCTAGTGGAATTTTCTGGGAATTTAACTTTAGCTTCTTTTTCTTCACCAGCCTTCATGCCTAATACGCTATCTTCAAAATCTTTTATTAAGCCACCTTCACCCAAAACAAATTTATCTTTAATAAGCTTCCCACTGTCAATTTCAGAGCTTGAATATTCAATTTCTACAAAGTCTTTTTTTTCAGCTGGCTTATCTTCTGCACTAAATTTAGCTCTGGTTTTTTGTAAATAATTTAAAGCATCTAAAACTTCATTTTCGTCTACTGATACTTCTTTTACTTTAATTTTACTGGCCAATTCTTGGTAATTTGGTAATTCAATGTCTGGTAAAACTGTAATTTTGGCTTTAAATTCCATTGGGCTTCCTTTGGCAATTTTAATAATTTGAACCTCTGGTTCTCCAAGTGGTTCTAATTTATTTTCAATAATATAGTCATGATAAACATGTTTTACAGCATGGTCACCTGCCTCCATAAGTAAATTTTCTACTCCAACTGTTTCTTCAACAATTTTTAAAGGAACATTTCCTTTTCTAAAACCATCAACTTTTACATGCTCTTTTAAATGTTCTAAAGCATGCTCTGTGTGATTTAAAAACTCTTCAGCTGTTAGCTCAAAAGTTATTTCTATTTGGCTTTTTGGTAATTTTTTTATTTCTGCTTTCATTGTGTTTAAATTTTTAATAATATTGCTTATTATATCAATTTTTTCTCAAAAATCAAGCTTGGTAAAATAAAATAATTTTTGGCGCGTATTATAGTTGTAAGTTAAAACAAGCTTACAAATTTAAAATTAACGGCGTTCTCGCGCTTCCTTACAAGAAAAACGAGAGCGCCAAAATATAATGAAAATAAAAAAATATATTTTATCACTTTTATTAGTAGGGTCATTGGCTAGTTTAGCATTAGCTCCTAGCGCCAAAGCAAAAATGACAGCTCAAGAAAATATTAATAAACTTGAAGGTCGTGTTGGCTGGCAAGCAATGTCACGTCCAGAAGTTTTAGGCACAGTCACTGCAATTTCTGGAAATATTGTTACAGTTAAAGATTTGCGCGGTAATACAAATACTATTTATACAGTTGATGCTACCAATGCCACGGTCATAAAAAATGGCACAGCTTCAACAGTTTCAGCAATTTTAGTAAATGATACAGTTTCAGTCCAAGGAGTTATAAATGGCACCAATGTGACCGCCAGTAAAATTAATAATGGCTTAACTCCAAAAGAAAAAGAAAATCAAAAAAATAGAAAATTAGAAAATGAAAATAATTTAAATAATCCAATTATTATAGGGGATGGAAGCCCAATTATTGCAGGAACTGTAGCTACAATTTCTGGCAACACAATTACAATAAAAAATAAAAGCAATGTTGTTTATACAGTTGATGCCACTAGTGCCAAAGTCCAAACCAATAGTACTGCCACAGGAACTGTTTCAAACATTGCAGTAAACGACAACATAATTGTTCAGGGCACAATAAATGGTACCAGTGTTACTGCCTCTTTAATAATTGATCAAAAACCAAACATAAACAAACCAGAAATCAAAAATCAAAATAATAATTCTGAAAATCAAAATAAGCCCGCACCCAAAAAAAGAGGCATAATTAATTGGTTTAAAAGTTTGTTTGGATTTTAGTATTTTATATTTGCTACAAAAATTTTAAGTAAAATTTATTAAAGCACACTGTTCTTTCGTAATTGTACGCAATCATAAATATATATTTATCTATAAAAAAATTGCGGGGTTTTACCCCCGCAATTTTTTTATTTTAATTATTAAACTAAGAAGGCGACGATTAACAAAGCGACGATGTTTAATACTTTAATCATTGGGTTAATGGCTGGGCCTGCAGTGTCTTTATATGGGTCACCAACTGTGTCACCAGTTACTGCAGCTTGATGAGCAAAACTACCTTTACCTCCAAAGTTTCCTTCTTCAATATATTTTTTGGCATTATCCCAAGCAGCTCCACCAGTGGTCATGGAAATTCCCACAAAAATTCCTGTTACAATGGAACCAATTAATAACCCGCCTAAAGCTTGAGGCCCTAAAATAAATCCTACTAAAATTGGAGCTAAAACTGGAATCAAGGCTGGAAGCGTCATTTCTTTAATAGCAGCTTTAGTCACAATGTCTACGCATTTTCCATATTCTGGCTTTGCTGTTCCTTCCATTAAACCTGCAATTTGTTTAAATTGCCTTCTAATTTCTTCAACAACCTTTCCTGCGGTTTTCCCCACTGCTTGCATTAAATAAGAAGCAAATAAATATGGCAGAAGTCCTCCTATTAATAAACCAGCAATAACTTTTGGATCATTTAAACCAAAAGCTGAATCACTAACTGTTCCTGAAAGTTCAGAAACTTTTTGTGAATAAGCAGAAAACAAAACTAAAGCAGCAAGTCCCGCAGAAGCAATAGCATAACCTTTAGTTACAGATTTTGTGGTATTTCCAACAGAGTCTAAAGCATCAGTAATTACTCTTACTTCTTTGGCCATACCAGACATTTCGGCAATTCCACCAGCATTGTCTGTGATTGGACCATAGGCATCTACTGCAACTACAATTCCAGAAATAGAAAGCATAGAAACAACTGCTAAAGCCACTCCGTAAATTCCTGCCAGCCAGAAACTAATAATTGTTGCAATAGCAATTAAAATAACTGGATAAGCAGTAGATTGCATTCCAATGGCAATGCCTCTAATAATATTGGTGGCATGTCCTGTTTCTGAAGCTTTGGCTAAACTTTTTACTGGGTTATATTGTTTTGAAGTGTAATATTCTGTGATAACAAACATTCCTGCTGCAACAATTAGCCCAACAATGGTTGAAAGCCACAACCTCATAACTGAGATATTTTGGTTTTCCATGGTTTTGGCAATTAAAGGGTAGAAAGCAACAGCTGATAAAATTATAGAAACTGTTACTCCTTTATACATGGATCCCATAATATTTTTTGATTTACCCAATTTTACAAAGAAGCTTCCAATTATAGAAGTTAAAATAGAAATGCTTCCTAAAAATAACGGAAGTAAAATAAATTCTGGAAGCCTTGGATATAATATAGCAGCTAAAATCATGGTTGCAACCATTGCTACGGAATAAGTTTCAAAAATATCTGCTGCCATTCCTGCACAATCTCCAACATTGTCTCCAACTTGGTCAGCAATAACGCCTGGATTTCTTGGATCATCTTCTGGAATTCCTTTTTCAATTTTACCAACTAAGTCAGCGCCAACATCTGCAGCTTTGGTATAAATTCCTCCACCAACTCTGGCAAATACAGAAATTAAGCTAGCGCCAAAACCCAAAGCTATCAAATATTCCATAGCATTTACGCTGTCTTTAGTTATAAAGTAAACTGAAGAAACTGCTAAAAGGCCAAAAGAAACTACCAACAGCCCAGTTACCAAGCCACCCTTAAATGATAAATCTAAGGCTGGCACCATGCCTTTTTTAGCTGCCTCGGCAACTCTAGTATTGGCTTGTGTTGAAATTAACATTCCTACAAATCCTGATAATGCAGATAAAACTGCTCCCACTAAAAAAGCAATTCCCATTCCTAATCCAGCTAAAAATCCTAATTGAATTCCAAAAAATATCCAAATTAAGAAAAATAAAAGCGAAGCTACAACAGCAACAGTTTTATATTGTCTTTTTAAATATGACATAGCCCCTTCTTGAATGGCTTTGGTAATTTCAATAGCTTTGCCTGTAGCCATAGGGGACTTAGAAATTTTTTTAATTAATAAAAATACAAACAAAATTGCAAATAAAGATACAAGTATTGGCGAATAAAGTAAAAACGACATTTTCTAAATACGAATTTCATAAATCACTGGTCGTCATTGCGAGAAGGTCGCAACCGACGAAGCAATCTAAGTAGTGACTTACGCAAACTCGTTTATTAATTTTTTATATTTTGTTATATTACCACCCTTTCCTTCTCTCGTAAATCTTGACAATTATAAAATTATGCCATAAACTATATTCAGACCATTTTTTTTACCTCCCAGAAGGAAACTTTATGTTTAAAACCCAAATAAATGACCGCCTTTGTAAGGCGATCAAAGGTAAGTTTGGAACTGTTTATGCATTATGTAAACAGTACAAGTGCATCGGAAACGTTTCGAGGATTTGGCGATTAATTCGTTTTGAAGAATCGCCGATTGGGAATGGCGGAGGTTTCTCTTGCGTTGCTGTACTACTGTCAGAAGCCTTGGGCATCTTGACCGAAGAGCTTTTTCCAATCTCCTTGTATCAGGGCGTGTTGCCAAGAGGAATTAGGGTGAAGTCTTTTTGCTCGTTGTCAAAAAGACTTGAGAAACAATTTGTTGACGATTCTGATATCGCCAACCCTGTAATAGTGACCGAGCAAGAATTGCTCAAGGTAAGATTGCGGACAGTATTAAAAACACTGTCCTATCGCGAAAGGGAAATCATCAAACTGCGATATGGTCTAGAAAATGGGTTTGTTTTTACCATAGAAGAAGTCAGCCACATCTTCAAGGTAACCAGATCTCGGATTTGCCAAATCGAGGCTAGGGCAATTCGCAAACTGCAACAGCCCCAGCGGTCGCAAAAACTCGTCGGCTTCCTTAAATAGCCGACTAAACAATTCCGTGACCCACGCTTTATGGCGACGCATTCACACTGCGCTCGCCTTTTTTAATTTTTAAATAATTTTAAATTTCAAAGATTAGTAAGTCTAGGGCAGTTTCGGGAAGGATTTTACCAACTTTAATATTTAAATCTAACTGATAAATTCTTTGGTAGATTTTTTTTAGTTCTAAAAGAGAAAACTTGTTACACAAGTAAAAACTTTTTTGTACCACAAAAGGATGAAGCCCAGCTTTTTTGGCAATCATTTGCTGGGGAACGCGCTTTTCAATTAAATCTTTAATTATTAATAAAGTTCTAAACTGATAAGCAATCATAGAAAGTAAATACAAACAATTATCATCATTTTCTAAATGTTTATAAATTAAGTCTAAAGCTAACTTTTTATTTTTTTGCGCTAAAGCCTCAATGGTTTTAAAAATATCATTTTCAATTGTTGGGCGGACTAGCAATTTTACATCTTCAGCAGTAATAAATTTATTCGCCTTCGCCGAGGCTTCCGCTGGCAAGTAATTTGATAATTTTACAACTTCATTATGCATTCGCCACAAATCATTGCCCACAAAGTTTAAAAGAAGGTCTATAGCACGGTCATCAAAATCCAGAGGCTTGCCCCGAGCGTTGTTGAGTTGTTGGTTTGCAATTTCTTTTCTAAGCCAATTTTTAAGTAAAGCACCAGATAAAGGTTCAAACTCTTGGGCCTTGGCTTCTTTTTTTAAAGTTTTAAAAAGTTTTAACCTTTCATCAACCTTATCATTTTCAAAAATTATAATAATATCTTCTACATTATTTAATTTTTTTATATTTTCTAATAAATCCTCTTGGAATTTTTTGTTGGCAAAAACTTCTTTTAAAACAATTAGTTTTTTCTCAGCAAACATTGAAGCCACTTTTAAATTATTTTCCACATCTAAAAATTGAATTTCTTTGGCGTTAAGTGTAACCAAATTCAGCCCAGTTTTATGAACCTTTTTGTAGCTATCAATTATTTCATTTAGTTTTTGCTGGGACCTGTAAGAATCCTGCCCGTATAAAAATATAATCATACAATTGGACGACGCCCGACGTCGTCCGGTTTTTACTCTATGAATAAATCGCTAAATTCATTTTGTTTACTTTTATATAAAACCCAATTTTTAATTTCTTCTTTATATTTTTGTTCACAACCAAAAAATTCTAATAAAAAATCTCTTTGTGTTACTGATGGAAAATTAACTTTGCCAATATAATCTTGCAGACTTGACCACTTATAATTTTCTAAGAATTCCAATGCTTTATTTATATCCTTAATGCCGTTTTCTTTCCAGCCAGGCTCTATTAAAGACGTCGCGTTATTATGAATATAATTAGAAACATTTCTTAACTGCTCGTCATTTTCTATATGAACATCCTTGAATCTGTTTTGAAAAACATAACCCTTGCGACTATATTTTTGGTTAAAATATCTTCCATATCCACCACAAACTTTTTTCATAAATTCAGGTATCCCATTATCTTTCACCTGCTTAACTAAAAGATGGATATGATTTGGCATAAAACTAAAAACTAAAACATCCACAAATCTATCTCTTTTATCAATCGGCAAACCGTACGACGTCGGGTCTCGTACAGTTAATTTCTTTTCATTTTTGCGTTGTTGCCTTCTTCTTAATATACTTACGGGGTTAGAATTATTAAATTCATATATAGAAAAAATCCCACGAAAATAATCATCTTCGTCTTTAAAAATCAAATTATTATCAAGCGCTTTTGAAATAATATGATAATATTCTCCATTTACAAATGACTGTTTTCTTTGTGGCATAAAAGTTGTACGACGCCCGACGTCGTACGGTTTTAAATTATAATTTTTGGCAGGAGGGGCAATAAAAAGTTCCGCGCGTGGCAATGACAATTCTACAAATTGTTTCTTTTTTGCACCTTAAACAAATTTGGTTTTCGCGTTTGTAAACCTTTCTTTGATTATTAAACTTACCTTTTTCTCCATTTATATTGCGGTAATCTGAAAAACTATCTCCGCCCAGCTCTATGCCTAATGTTAAAACTTTTTGAATGGATTTGTAAAGTGCTTTTAGCTCATTATTTTTTAGGTTTTGTGTATTCTTTGCGGGATGAATTTTAGCGTGCCACAAGGCTTCGCTAGCATAAATGTTTCCAATGCCTGCAATAACTTCTGGTATCATAAGAATTTGTTTTATTGCGCCTCGTCGAAGTTTTGGCAAAGGCGAGTTTTTCCACAACAAAGCTTGCTTAAATTTTTCAAAAGAAAAACTTTTTTCTAAAGGTTCTGGTCCTAAATTTTTAAAACCTTTTGAATTTAATAATTCATCTGTGCGCCATAATTCAATTTTAGCAAACTTTCTGACATCTGATAAGGCCAACATTTGCCCGTCATCTAAAAAGAAAATAACATGTAAAAATTTGTTATAAGAGTCATTTAATGCAGATTTTTTATCAACTGGTATCCATTTTTCTGTTTGCGCGGGCTGGTTGCCCTCTAACTGCCAATTACCAACAAGCAAATGACCCGTCATTTTTTGGTGAATTAAAAGGGAATAATTATCTGACAAATTTATAATTATATTTTTAGCTCTGCGGTAAATTTTTATTATTTGCTTATTTTTTATTTCTTTTTCAAATTGTTGAAAATTATCTGGTTTTTTAATTAGTTTTTTCCAATCTGACCAAACATCAACAAAGGTCCTATTAAGGACCTTTGTTTTTAAACCATTTACAGTTGTTTGCACCTCTGGTAGCTCTGGCATTTTTTGAGAAAATTAAATTATTTTTCGTCGTTTTTATTTTTTTCTTCTATTTGTGAATTTGCTATTGGTTCATTTAAGGTTTCTGAAGACTTATCAATTTTTGGTTTTTTTGCTATTGTTTTTTTGTCTTGATAATCGCTAGTATCTTCTTTAAGTTTAGTAAGTTCTGACTTTAAAACAGTAACTTCATTTTCTCTATTTTTGGTTTCATCTTTCATTTTATTAGCTTCGGCCATTATTTTCTCTAGTTCAATGGTTCTATTTTTTACTTTTTGTTCTAAAGCATTTATTGTTTCTTCTAAAGCTTGTGTTCTAGCTTTTACTTTTATGTCAATTGACTGTTCTGCTCTTTTTCCAGCAGAATAACTTTCTTCTAATTCGTTTGCTATTTTATTAAAAATATCAGCCAACTCTCCAATCTCGTCTTTTGTTTCTAAATAAACTCTAGTTTTTAAGTCTCCCTCACTGAGTTCTGTGGCTCTTTTTAATAATTTTTTTAAAGGAGAAGAAAAATTA
>CAIWKF010000040.1 GCA_903913175.1 Candidatus Staskawiczbacteria bacterium | reverse complement strand
TTAGTTGATTTTGATCCATAATGTTTTCTAAATTAATAATATTTAATTTAGATCTATTATGTACTAAATCTCTTACCTATGACATTTCTACTTTGCCCATACTATGACATTATCATTTGGGCGGGACATAGTTTTGACTACTGTAACATTTTAATATAAAATAAGTTAATGGATTCAAAAGACAATAATATAGAAAAAATATTAATTGCTTCAATCACCCCCTACTTTTTAGAAAAAGAGTTTTTTTGGTTTGAAGAAAATTTAGATAAAATTTTAGAAGCTAAAAATACACAAACATTTTTTCAAGACAATATTATTTTTTTAGAAAAATATCAAACTTATAATTTTTCACACATTTTACGCAAGTTAGATGAAATGGGTTATGAAAAAGTTTTTAAAGTAGATAGCCCCGGAGAATTTTCTCAAAGGGGCGGGGTTTTAGATGTTTTTCCAATAAATTTTAATCACGCCATAAGGTTAGACTTTCTTGGCAATAAACTTGAAGAAATAAGATTAACTGGCGAGAAACTAGAAAATGAAGAAAAGTCAAAAAATGTTTTAAAAAAAAGATTAAAATCGCAAGAGCTTTTTGCAGATTTAAAAAATTTAAAACCTGGTGATTTTCTAGTTCACTTAGATCACGGTATTGGTAAATTCACTGGCATTGAAAAATTCCAAATGCAAACACCAGAACCCAGTGGATATTATGTTTTAGAATATGCAAAAGAAGATAAGTTATATGTACCAGTTGGTCTTGAAAGAAAGCTGTCTAAATATGTGGGTTTTTCTGATCCAAAAGTTTCTGGTCTTGGTTCAAATTTGTGGCAAAAAACTAAACGCAAAGTTAAAGAAGAAGTAGAAAAATTAGCCAAGGATTTATTGGAGCTTTATGCTAAAAAAGAAGTTATAAAACGCTCTCCGTATATAATAGATAAAGAACTGGAGTCAGAATTAAAATCTAGTTTTCCTTATGAAGAAACCCCAGATCAATTGCAAGCTATTTTAGATATCGAAAAAGACTTATCAAAAGAAAAACCAATGGATCGTTTGGTTTGCGGAGATGTTGGTTTTGGTAAAACTGAGGTAGCAATTAGAACCTCCATGATGGCTGTAGCCAACAACAGACAAACAGTCATTATTTGTCCAACCACAATTTTAGCTGACCAACATTATAATAACTTTATAAAACGGTTTGCCAAACTTCCAGTTAGAGTTGCTTTGCTTTCAAGATTGCAAACTAAAACACAGCAAAAAAAAATTATTATTGATTTAAAACAAGGCAATATTGATATTGTAATTGGCACCCACAGGGTTTTATCAAAAGATATTGAATTTAAAAATTTACAACTTTTAATTATTGATGACGAACAAAGGTTTGGGGTTAAGCAAAAAGAACGCCTACGCCAATTAAAAGAATCTTTAGATGTTTTAAGTTTATCTGCCACGCCAATTCCAAGAACTATTTATTTGTCTTTATCTTCTTTTAAAAATGTAAGCTTAATGCAAACTCCACCACAAGGCAGAATTGCAGTGCAAACTTTTGTGGCTCCATATAATGCCAAAATTATTAAAAAAGCCATTAATTTTGAATTAAAAAGAAAAGGTCAAGTTTATTATTTGCATAACCGCGTGCAAACTATTTACAGTGCCAAATTAGAATTACAAAAATTATTACCCAAAGCAAAAATTGGCATTTTACATGGCAGGCTTTCAGAAAAAGATTTAGTAAAAACTATGGATGATTTTCAAACAGAAAAAACCAATGTTTTATTGGCCACCACTATTATTGAGAATGGTATTGATTTACCAAAAGTAAATACCATTATTATTGAAGATGCTACTAAACTTGGACTTTCGCAAGCTTATCAAATTAAAGGTAGGGTTGGTAGAAGCTTTACTCAAAGTTTTGCCTATATGTTTTATCAACCAAAAAATTTAACTTCATTGGCAGGCGAAAGATTAAAAGCTTTGCAAGAAGCCAGTGAACTTGGAAGCGGTTACAAAATTGCTCTTCGTGATTTAGAAATTCGCGGAGCAGGAAATATTTTGGGTCGCGAACAGTCTGGCACTATTAATAAAATTGGTTTAAATTTATATTGCCAAATTTTATCTGAAGCCGTAGAAAAAAACCGAAATAATAACTACTAATTTTTACATTAAAAAAGCGGTCAGACTAGTTGTCTGCCGCCTTTTGCTTTTATAAAGTAAAGCTATGACCTGTATTGTTCAATACGTAACTCTCTTTCCAGTATTTTTAATCTTTCTAAAACATATTCCAAAGTTCTGTTCTCTTTTTTTTGTCTTTCGCCTTGCTCTTTGCACCAATTACGCAACTGACCAATGGTCTGAATTTCTGTAGGAAAATAAAATAACACCCCCAACCCTTCACAACAAATTGCTTTGTGGGTTTCTGTAATATTTACCACTATAGCGTCATAATACACACCGTTGGCCGTAATAATTTCTCCAACAACAGCTTTCCACGGAAATAAACAAATACTAAAAAAATTACTGCCTTCGTTCATTTTTGTTCGTGAGCAATAATACAATTTAACGCCAAACGAATTTAAAGTAATTGGCTCAAACATAGCAAGCGCCCTTTTTGTCAAAGACCAACGACCAAGAAAAAAAGTAACACATTTTTATACTATCGCTAATTTTTAAAATTACAAGAGTTGTGATAAGATAAACCCGTAGTTAATTTAGAATTAAAAAAATAAACTCAAATAAAATGAAATTAATTATAGTAGAAAGTCCGTCTAAAGGTAAAACAATCTCTGGGTTTTTAGGTAAAGATTATAATGTTTTGGCCAGTATGGGACATGTGCGCGATTTACCAAAAACAGAGCTTGGTGTTGATGTGGAAAATAATTTTGAACCAAAATATATTATTCCCACTAAAGCTAAGAAAAATGTTTCTTTACTTAAAAAAGCAGCTAAAAATGCACAAGAAGTAATTTTAGCAACAGACGAAGACCGAGAAGGAGAAGCTATTTCCTGGCATTTAGCTGAAGCGCTTGGTTTGAAAGATGCGCCTAGAATTGTGTTTCACGAAATTACCAAAGAAGCTATAAATGAGGCTTTAAAAAATCCAAGAAAAATTGATATAAATTTAGTTAATGCTCAACAAGCTCGCAGAATTTTAGACAGAATTGTGGGTTATAAACTTTCGCCGTTTTTGTGGAAAAAAGTTTCTAAGGGCTTGTCAGCTGGCAGGGTACAATCTGTAGCTGTACGCCTTGTGGTAGATAAAGAAAATGAAATTAAAGCATTTAAGCCCGAAGAATACTGGCATATTGTTGCTTTACTTAAAAAAACAAATAACAATCAAGAATTTGAGGCTCGTTTGATTAAAGACAAAGAAAATATAATAGATAAATTAGATATTAAAAGCAAAACTCAAGCTGATGAAATTTTAGCAAATTTAAATAACGCAGAATATTATATTGAAAAAATTGAAAAAAAAGAAACTAAAAAAAATCCTTTTAGTCCATTTACAACTAGCACGCTACAACAAACATCTTTTAATAAACTTGGCTATTCGGCAAAAATGACTATGCAACTAGCTCAAAGACTTTATGAACAAGGACATATTACTTATCATAGAACTGATTCTTTAAATTTATCTTCTTTGTCTTTAGAATCTGCTAAAAAATTCATTATTGAAAAATTTGGTCAAAATTATTATAATTTTAGAAAATTTAAAGCTAAAGGAAATGCACAAGAAGCTCATGAAGCCATAAGGCCAACCCGTGCAAATAGAAATCCAGAATCCTTGGTGGGCATAGAACCAAAACAGTTAAAACTTTATACTTTAATTTGGCAAAGATTTATGGCCTGCCAAATGGCATGTGCAGTTTTTGATTCTGTGTCTTGTGATATTAAATCTAATAATTATACTTTCCGCGCCAATGGCCAAACTTTAAAATTTGAAGGTTTTCTAAAAGTTTATAAAACTAAATTTGAAGAAAACGAATTACCAGATTTAAAAGAAAAAGAAAAACTAAATTTAGTAAAAATTGAGTCATCAGAGCACTTTACCGAGCCACCTGCCCGCTATAATGAAGCAAGCTTGATTAAAGCCTTAGAAAAACATGGCGTAGGCAGGCCGTCTACCTATGCTCCAACATTGTCTACTATTCAAGAAAGAAATTATATTGCAAAAAATGATCAAAAGAAATTTTTTCCTACTGAAATGGGTATTATAGTAAATACAGTGTTAATGGAAAATTTTCCCCAAATTGTAGACATAGATTTTACAGCTAAAATGGAAAAAGAGCTTGATGAAATTGCAGAAGGAAAAGATACTTGGCGAAAAACCCTAAAAGACTTTTATGATCCTTTTGCTAAAAACTTAGCAGAAAAATACAAAGATGTAAAAAAAGAAAATACAGACATTAAAACTAATAAAATTTGCATAAAATGCGGTAAACCAATGATAGAAAAACTTGGCAGATTTGGTAGATTTTATGCGTGTACAGGCTTTCCAGATTGCAAGCACACAGAATCAGTTGCACCAATTGGGCAAATTACAGAAGCCATAAACATTAAGTGCCCAAAATGCTTGACAGGAAATATTGTCTTAAAAAATACCAAAAGAAGAAAAATCTTTTTTGGTTGTGATAATTACCCAAAGTGTGACTTTGCAACTTGGGACAAGCCCATTAATGAATTCTGTCCAAAATGCAAATCAATTTTAGTAGAAAAAACCCCTCGACAAACTCAGGGCGAGAATAACAAGCAAGTTACCTGCTCAAACAAAGAGTGTGATTTTAAAAAATAAAAAATGCCCAGTCAACCATTACAAATTGAAAAACTTATTAAAAAAAGTCAAAACCCAGAATTAGTTGGTGAGGCTTTTAGTTTTGCTAAAGAAATATATAGAGATAAAAAAAGATTATCTGGAGAAAATTATATTGAACATGCCTTGAGAGTTGCAATATTTTTAAGTAACATGAAGGCTGACCAAAAAACAATTATTTCAGCTTTATTACATGATGCAATTGATGATAAGCCAATAGCTGTTCAAAACATTGAACTTGCAGAAATTAAAAAAAAATTTGGAAAAGAAGTAGAAATCGTAATAAAAAAGGTCTCTCATTTAAGTAAGATTAGAAGATCTTTAGCTATTAACCTTAAAGAAAAAAAGTCTTACACTAAAGAACGAATTGAAAATTTAAGAAAAATGTTTTTAGCTTTAGCTGAAAATTTAGAGGTTGTTTTAATAGAACTTGCATCTCGTCTTGATGGGTTAGAACATTTAAAAAATCTTTCTCAAGATAAGCAAAAATTATATGCCATTGAAACTTTAGAAATCTTTTCTCCAATTGCCAATCGTCTTGGATTAAGTGAAATAAAAAGAAGACTTGAAGATTTATCTTTTTATTATTTATTTCCAGATAAATATAATTGGCTGAAAGAAAACATTGAAACAAAATATGTTGATAGAGAAAAAAAACTAAAAAGCTTAGCCATAAAACTAAAAAAAATATTTAAAAAAGAAAGAATAAAAACTTTAGAAATAAACTTTAGAACAAAATCATACTGGAGCACTTACCAAAAGCTTTTTAAAAAAGATATGAATTTTGAAAAAATTTATGACTTGGTTGCTTTGCGTATAATCACAGAAAAAACCGAAGATTGCTATAAAATTTTAGGAATAGTTCATAAGTATTTTAAACCAATTTCAGAAGAAATTAATGATTATATTGCCAAACCAAAGTTAAATGGGTACAGATCACTGCACACAACAATCTATAATCAAAACAGTATTGCAGAAATCCAAATTAGAACTCAGGAAATGCACAAAGAAGCTGAATACGGAGTTTGTGCTCACTGGTCATATAAAGAAAAAATTGACTTAAAAAATGATAAAGAAAAATTAGAGTTTTCAGAAAAAATTCCTGACTTTTGGAAAAACTTTAAAATTGATTTTTTTGAAAACCAAGTTTTTGTTTTTACTCCTAAGGGAGATGTCTTTTCTCTTAAAAAAGGTTCTTGCCCAATTGATTTCGCTTATGCTGTGCACTCTGACATTGGAAATCACTGCGAGTCCGCCAGAATTGCTGGTAAAATTGTTCAACTTTCTCATATTGTAGAAAATGGTGATATTATAGAAATTATTACAAATAAAAAAAAATACCCCTCCCAAGATTGGTTAAAGTTTGTAAAAACTAATTTAGCTCAAAGCCATATTAAAAAGTTTTTTACTGAAAAAAATCCTGAAACAAAGTTTTCTCTTCCAAAATTTATTAAAAAGAAAATTTTTGAAATTGCAGAAAAAACTAAAAAAGGTTTTGAAAATAGAAACCAGTTTAAACGAGAAAGGCCAAGAGAAATTTATTTAGCTGGAGAGCGAGGAATGATGGTTTCAAATGCTAAGTGTTGTAATCCAAAACCAGGAGATCAAGTTAAAGCATATTTAGCAAAGCACAAAGATGCTGTTGTTTTACATAATATTTCTTGCAAAAACCTTCAGAAATTAGAAAAGGTATTTCCAGAAAAAATAATTGAAGCTTATTGGAAGTAGCTGGACTAAACTATTGAAAAAGTCTTATAAAAATAGTACTATAATTTTATTGCCGAGGTGGCGGAACTGGCAGACGCACGGGACTCAAAATCCCGCGATCGCAAGATCATGAGGGTTCAACTCCCTCTCTCGGCACATAAAAACAGTAGAAATTTTATTTCTAATGTTTTAGTTTGATTTAATAGCTCTACCTTAAACCACTATTATCTATAATAATTATAAGGATCTTTAGCTTATTGCATTTTTATTAATTTTACTGGGTTTTACAGCAAACAGCTTCTTTTTTTTATTCCTTTTCAATGGGGCCTAAAAATAATCGGGCAAGCTTTATTTCAGTAAAAGAAAAATCTTCACCCAAAATTTCTTTAACTGGACTTAATTTAAAATCTGGCATTTTGCTAAATACAGCTTTTATTTTTTCAAATTTTGATGGCAATGGTTTTAAATATTCTAAGCAATCAAAGCCATCTGTTGTGGAAATTTTTTCTAAATGTTTTAAAATTGTGTCTTCGGTTACACCTCTCATTTTTACAATTGTTGAAATAGAAAATTTTTGATCAACTAATAATTTAGTTTTTTGCCAATTTGAAGTTTGTTTCTGGCCATTTAAAACTTTTTTTCTAAAAACATTATAGCTTTTATAAATACCTGCGTCTGGCAAAAAATTTAAAAATTCTGTTTGTTTTACCTCGCCAAAGCTTTTAGCGAAGGCAGGCCTTGCCATTAAATTTTCTGATTCTTTTTTTAACTTTTTATCAAATTCAAAAATTTCTTTACTAATTTTAAAACACATTTCATTCATTCCTGTAAGTTTTAATCCGCTTAAAGATTTAAGCCTAGAAAGAGCTACATAGCCCATTCCTTCAACAAAAGATTTTGACAAATCAATTTCTGCGCTATCTAAATTCATTCCCTGACTTTTGTGAATCGTAATAGCCCAAGCCAAACGCAAAGGAATTTGGCTAATTTCTGCAACAACTGTATCTTCATCTTCGGCCTTCCAACTAGCAAAATCTGCTTTAATAAAATTCCCATTTATAGTTTTTACCAATGGCATGCCACCAGCATCAAAGCCAGTAATTTTTCCTAAAGTGCCATTAACATAGCCAGCCTCAAAATTATTTTTAACAAACATTACTTTAGCCCCAACCTTTAAACTTAAATTTTCTGGTGCCAGACAACCTCTTTTCAAGGCGTCGGTAATATGTGTATTTCCAGTAAACTGCATTAAATAATTTCTTTCTTCTGCTTTTATTTTTTTTAACTCCACACTATTTAAATAATCAACATCAACATTATGAGTATAAAGTTTGGCTGGTTCAATGTCAAAAACCCTGCTAGCAAAATCCTCAGCAAGTAAAATATTTTTTGCTTGCTCAGCCCTGTTATGTCTAATATGCTCAAGTAATAAAAATAAATTATCTTTTTGTTGCTGACGATGTTGCTCATTTAAATAACAAATTTTTAAATTCATATTTCCCCAAATTTCAGATTCAAAAACAAACTTTGACTCCGCGCCACCTCTGCTAATAGGTGGCAACTGAAAAAAATCCCCCGAGCAAACAATTTGCATTCCACCAAAGGCCAAAGTATTTTTTTTAAAAGCTTGGCAAATTAAATTTATAGCATCAAATTGTTTAGCTGAAAGCATAGAAATTTCATCTATAATTAAAACTCCTGTTTTTTCAAACTTTTTTCTTAAATAACTTTTTTTAACAATTTTTCTAATATCTTCTTTATAAACTTCATCTTTAATGCCCAGCCCAGAAAAAGAATGTATCGTAATTCCATTCATGTGAGTAGCAGCAATTCCCGTGGAAGCAGTCACGCCCACTACTTTTCCATTCTTTTTTAAATAATCAATATATTTATTTAATAAAAAAGTTTTCCCGCTTCCAGCTGGCCCAGTTAAGTACACATTACACCCAGATTTTAATATCTCAAACGCCTGCTCCTGTGTCATTTTATTTTATTTGCTTTGATGAATTCTTCTACTACTTTTTTGGTTTCAGCGGCGTTTTTAACTTTCATTAATGATTCGCGAAGCTGACGGGAACCTTCAAAGCCCCTAGTATAAGCGTGAAAATGTTTTTTAATGCTCTCAAAATGAATTTCAGAAAAACCTTTTAAAATTTCTGCATGTTCAATTATAGCATTTAAGCGCTCTAAAACATATGGCTCTTTCTCTGCAAAAAACCAAGGATTTCCAATTGCACCCCGGCCCACCATGGCGCCATCCAAACTATATTTTTCTACCAAATCTTTGGCTTGTTTTAAATTTTTAATATCACCATTTCCAATTAATAAAGTTTCTGGTGAAATTTTATTTTTAAGCTTTACAATCTCTTCTGCCGCCTCCCAATGAGCTTCGCCAGCATAACCTTCATTTCTTGTACGAAAATGCACAGTTAAAGCTGAAATATTTTCTTTTAAAATTATAGAAAGCCACTCTGTAATTTCATTTTTATCATAACCAATTCTAGTTTTTACTGAAACTGGAATTTTGCCATTTGTGCCCTTTTTTGCTGCTTGAATAATTTCTTTAGCCAAGGCTGGATTTTTAATTAAAGCCGAGCCAGCATTTTGTTTTTCTACATCACGGTCTGGACAACCCATATTTATATCCACTCCGTCAAAACCAAGTTTTGCAATTACTTTTACGGCTTTTTCAATTTCAAGTGCCTTGCCTCCAAAAATTTGAGCCACAATTGGTTTTTCCTTTAAAGAATGTTTTAAAACGCCCAAACAATATTTTTCAGCTTTTTTTGAAAATAAAGCATCGGCAGAAATAAATTCTGTAAAAAAAACATCTGGCTTGCCGTATTTTAAAAACATCAGCCTGCAAGCTTCATCGGTTACCCCGCTCATTGGTGCTAAAACCATAATTGGTTTTTTAAAATTTTTCCAAAAATCTTTTTGCATATTTATGTCTTTACTTTAACACTTTCATAAGCATTCTAAAAGAGAAATGTTTTTACCCTTGAAAAATTATACAAAATAAGGCATTATAAACACAATAAGGAGAGGTCGTATAATGGTTATTACAAGAGTTTGCTAAACTCTGACAGTTTATTCTGTCTTGTGGGTTCGAGTCCCACCCTCTCCGCTGTTTGATATTTGTTTAAATTTATCTTTGGAGGAGTCGTATAGCGGCTATTACAACAGTCTTGAAAACTGTGACCCCTTACGGGGTTCGTGGGTTCGAGTCCCACCTCCTCCGCAGTTATTTTTTTGCTCTTTCTCAACTAGGGGCATCTCGCGGCCTCGCATTATAGGGTTGCACAATGTCTAGAACATCGCGCAAACTGAGGAAACAAAAACGAAGAGAATTCAGAATGATGTCAAACCATCACTGTATACCAAAAAGCCGAGGAGGGAGGGAGACCATAAGAATTCATAGAGACATTCACCGCAAATATCATGCACTCTTTAATAACATGACGCCCGATGAAGTCTTAGACTATCTTATGGAAACCTTCTGGGGCGGATATATTCCAGAGAGGTGTCGCAAAAAAAACTAACTGCGCCAAATACACTCAAGGCGGTTACCAATCTTAGGTAACCGCCACAACTTGCCCCCATAGTTTAATGGATAAAACACGAGCTTGCGGAGTTTGTGATGGGAGTTCGATTCTTCCTGGGGGCACAATCAAAAGAACTTATTTTTGTTCTTTTAAAAATATTGCTGTTGTTTTATATTTGGGTTCTACTTGTTTTAAGGAGTGCTAAAATGGGTATTGCAAAAATTGTTCAAAAAATAGATGAAAAAAAGTGTGTTGATATTTCTTCATCAGATAGAAATAGAGCAAACAAGGTGATTGGAGAATCTCTTAAAAAATTCCATCATCATAGACTTTCGTGGATACTACCATTTGTATCAACGCAAGTAAATTTAGGGCATTTTCCACATTGTGTTTTGGATGTACTTTTAGAACGCCTTCAACATCAAAGGGATAGAAATGATTTGTCCATGGAAGAAATTGTGGGGTTGGAAGCTTTTAAAGTTTCTCAAAAACAACATCAATAAAATAACCAGCGCTTATTATTTCTTTGTAAAACCCAAAGAATATAGAATAAGCGCCTTTTCTTTTCCTTTCATTTTTTATGATGTTTTGTTAAGATATAAATATGATTTCTATTGAAACAAAAATTGAGGATATACAAAAAATTGCCCCAGCCTATCAAAAACGACTTAAAAAACTTGGTATTAAAACTATCCAAGATCTGCTTTTTTATTTTCCACAAAGATATGAGGATTTTTCCAATATTTTAGAAATTTCAAAGGCCAAAAAAAGGTTGGGAGAAAATATTTGTATTCAGGGAAGAATAACTGAAATTGAAAATACTCATAGCTTTAAACGATTTATGGAAATAACAGAAGCAACAATTGAAGATGAGTCTGGCGCCATAAAAGTAATTTGGTTTAACCAACCATATTTAACTAAAAACCTAAAAGAAGATGATTTTGTTTGTTTGGCTGGAAAAATTAGTTTGGGTAAAACCGGAATTTATTTAAATAACCCAATTCAAGAAAAAATAAATGGCGATATTGAAAATAGCGACTTAACTCATACTGGTAGAATAATTCCTATTTATTCAGAAACCCGTGGACTTACTTCGCGATGGTTAAGATATATTATTAAGCCCTTACTAATAATTTTAAGAAATCAAATTTTAGAAACCCTGCCAGAAGAAATAATTAAAAAACATAAGTTTTTATCAATCAAAGAGGCTATTTGGCAGGTTCACTTTCCAGATTCTTTTGAATTTGCCGATGCCGCTAAAGCCAGATTTTCTTTTGAAGAATTATTTTTAATTCAACTTTCAGTTTTAAAAGAAAAACAAAAAATATTACTTAAAAAAGCTCCTGCCTGCCCGATGAATATTGAGCTAATGAAAAAATTTACTGAGTCTTTACCGTTTTCCTTAACTGATTCACAAAAAAAATGTGGCTTCCAAATTCTAAAAGATTTAGAAAAACCAAGTCCAATGTCTCGTTTACTTGAAGGAGATGTTGGCTCAGGAAAAACCGTAGTAGCAACTATGGGAGCCTTAAACACTATTAAATGCGGTTATCAGGTTGCTTTTATGGCGCCAACAGAAATTTTGGCCAAGCAACATTTTTCTTCAATTTCTAAATTGTTAAAAAATTTTAATGTTACTGTTGGACTTATGACAAGTAAAAATTATCGCATTTGTACCCACTCTGTAAACTCTGAACAAACAGAAGTCTTTGAAGTCTCTCGACAAAGTTTATTGGGCGATCTAGAAAATGGACAACTAGATCTTTTAATTGGAACCCATTCTTTAATTCAAAAAACTGTTGCATTTAAAAATTTAGGTTTTGCAGTCGTAGATGAACAGCACCGTTTTGGGGTAGAGCAACGCGCTAAACTATTTAATTCCAAAAAATTAACTCCTCATTTATTATCAATGACCGCCACTCCAATTCCAAGAACTTTGGCTTTAACAATTTACGGAGATTTAGATTTGTCATTAATTTCTGAAATGCCAAAAAACAGAAAGCAAATTAAAACAGTTATTGTGGAAAGTGCACAAAGAAAAGAGGCATATAATTTTATAGAAAAAGAAGTTAAAAACGGCAAAGGAGTTTTTGTAATATGCCCCAAAATAGATTCTAAAAAAACCAAAGACTCTGCCTTAAGCTCTATGCCAACTTCTGGGTCTTTTGCCCCGCAAAATTACAGTTTTAATTCTCTTTTAATAAACGAAGTTAAAGCAGTTAAAGAAGAATATGAAAGATTATCTAAAGATGTTTTTCCTGATTTAAGAATAACCATGCTTTATGGGAAAATGAAAGCGCAAGAAAAAGAAAAAATAATGCTGGACTTTCAAAAAGGAGAAATTGATATTTTGGTTTCTACCTCTGTAGTTGAGGTTGGCGTAGATGTTCCACGCGCCACTATTATGATGATTGAAGGAGCAGAGCGTTTTGGTTTAGCCCAACTTCATCAATTTCGTGGTAGAGTTGGCAGAAGCGACGCCCAATCATATTGTTTTTTATTCACCACTAGTCCAGACCAATTAAACAGAAAAAGGCTAAAAGCCTTAGTTGATTCAAATAATGGTTTTGAGCTGGCAGAAAAAGATTTAGAAATTCGTGGTCCCGGACAACTTTATGGCGCCCAACAATGGGGTATTCCCGATTTTGCTATGGAGGGTTTATTTAACATTTTTCTTGTAGAAAAAACTCGTGCTTCAGCTAAAGAAATTTTAGAAAAAGACCCTTTGCTTGAAAATTATCCACAACTTAAAGACCGTCTTAAAAACCTTGAAAAACGCATCCACTTTGAATAATTTTTTCAAAAAAAATCAACGATTTTATTCGTTGATTTTTTTTAAAAATATTATTTATTTTCTTATTTTTTCTGTGACCCAAAAACCCATATATTTACCAAACATTAATCTAATTTGAGCATCCATTGCTGGAAACGCTCCAAAAATTATTAAAGTTACTGGCAAAAATACCCACTGTAAAAAAACAAACATTTTTTTAAATTTACTCATTCCTTTTGGTAGCGGTGGCAAAAGTAAAGTACTTAAAACCGCAGAAACCAGCATACCAACAAGAGAAACTGTCATAATTCTACTAGTTAAAATTGGTAAATTAAAAGATAAAACTGTAAAGTTAAAACTTTTACCACCCAAAAATATTGGCAACCACCCCAAAAATAAAAGCAACAAAGCCGCTGTAGCCCAGGACCAAAATCCATCAATAATTGTATAGAAATTAGATATCTTGACCCAAGTCCCAATTTTTTTATTTTTTAAAAATCCAAAAGTGATATATGGAATCTCACTACAACCCCAAGCCCATCTTTTTTGCTGTTTATATTGATTAATTATTGTTTTCCATAAATTTTTAGCCATAACTGCATCCATTGAAACTAAATAGTAAATTGGAACCACTCTGTAATCTCCATCATAAAAAAGATAAGCTTTCCAAAAAATTCTTGAGTCATCTTGTACTACATTATCTGGATACCCAACTTCAAAAAAAGCTTTAGCAGGAATTGCGTGAGAAGAATAGGTTGTCAACTTCTCTGCCCTTTCTTGTTGAATCATTTGCCAAAAAGTGTTTGAAGTTGAAACAACCCTAGTAAAAGCTGGTGCTGACCAAATATTATTATTATAAACTGGAATGGGTTGATAGCTTGCTTTGGTTGGGTCTTCTTCTGTTAAATAATACCAAGTTAAGCAAGAAAAATATTGTGGATAAACTTTTGTATCAACATCAAAACTAGAAATTAAAATGTTTTCATATGTCAAATTTAGTTCATCAACTAGCTTTTTAACTTCCTTACCTGCCCAAGCTACATTAGACCCCTTGCCTGCTATTTGGCCTTTAATATTGTCTGGATGAACAGTAACTAAAAATTTAAAAAATTTATTACTGTATTCTTGTTGTATCTCTCTAGCTTTTTCCTCAAATTCCTTACCAGCTCTTTCTTCTTGCGACAGAACAATAATAAACTTTTCTTTTGGATAATCAGATAAGATTAAAGAATCAAGGGTCTCTTTAATTATCTGTTCACTTTCTTTATAGTTTGGCAAAATTATAACATGATAAATATCTTTCCAATTATTTACTGTAGATAGGGTTGGTTTTTTTATTTTTTTAAGCTCTTTTAACCAATTTTTCTTTAAATGTTCTTTAATTTTAAAATAACCCATAATTTGATGCAAAGAAAAATAAAAAATTCTAAACAAATAATAAAAACAAAAACAAATAATAAAAATAGCCACCCAAGAAGGAATAAGCCAAGAAAAAATAAAGACTCCAAAAAGAGTCCCTAAACTAATGCTTCCTGGAAGTATTTCAAAAAAACGATAAATTATCCTACCCTTTAGGTTTTTAATATCTGTTGCTTTTGAAATATTTAAATAGTCTTTTTCCATGCGGTCCCATCGGGATTCGAACCCGAGTTTTTTGGATGAAAACCAAATGTCCTAGGCCAGGCTAGACGATGGGACCAATATATATTAGATATTACACTAAAATTTGAAAAATATCAAGATTTCGTGTATAAATAACCCATGAAGATATTAGCAATAGAAACATCTTGTGATGATACTGGGATTGCAGTTTTATCTGTCCAAGACGGGTCCACCTCTGGTAAGGAGGGTAATTTTGTTGTGCTCGCAAATGAAATTGCCTCACAAATAAAAGTTCACCAAAAATATGGAGGGGTTTTTCCTGCTATGGCTAAAAGAGAACATCAAAAAAATACTGTACCAACTTTTGTAAAAGCGCTCAAAAAAGCAAAGCTTCTAAACCCTAGACCCTGCACCCTAGACCCTAAAAAAGTTAAAACATTTAAAACTATTTTAGAACGCGAACCAGAATTACTTAAGAGAATTATTCCTTTTTTAAAAAAATATTCAAGGCCCGCCGTCGACTATATTGCAGTTACAAATGGGCCGGGGCTGGAGCCTTGCCTTTGGGTTGGTGTAAATTTTGCTAGAGCTCTTTCATGTTTTTGGGATATTCCGATTATTCCAGTAAACCATATTGAGGGACATATACTCGTTAACTTCTTTAACGAAAATTCTAAATTAAAAATTCTAAATTCTAAATTACCAACTATAGCGCTAGTAGTAAGTGGTGGGCATACGCAAATTGTTTTAGTAAATAAAATTGGAGATTACAAAATACTTGGAGAAACTAGAGATGATGCAGCAGGAGAATGTTTTGATAAAGCAGCCAAAATTTTAGGTTTAGGATACCCAGGAGGACCAATTATTTCAAAACTAGCACAAAAAGCTAGTCGGGGTCCGACCCCGACCGATTTTAAACTACCAAGACCAATGATGTATACCAAGGATTATGATTTTAGTTTTTCAGGACTTAAAACAGCAATTTTATATAAAGTAAAAAAAGACATTGGCTATGCCCCACTAAAACCAAATTTTGCTAAAACTAAAAAAGGCAAAATTTATGTTGCAGAAATGTGCACGGAAATTCAACAAGCTATAATAGATGTTTTACTTAAAAAAACTTTAAAAGCAGTTAAAGACTACGGCGCCAAAACCATAATTTTGGGTGGAGGTGTTTCAGCCAACTCAGAACTTAAAAAACAATTTCAGCAAGCTTGTGACCGTCATTGCGAAGAGCAGGGGCAAAGCGGCAATCTAAATTTAGTTTTTCCAGAACCAGTTTTAAGCACTGATAATGGCGCAATGATTGCTATTGCCGGATGTTATAACAGAAAAAAAATTATTGACTGGCAAAACCTATCAGCAGACTCAAATTTGCGCCTCGGCGAATAAAAAAAGGCGAGCCGAGGAATTTTCCTCAACCCGCCTATACACGCGTGGACGAACAATAAATGAACTAACTCGCGACAAGAAGATCTACTGCCTTCTCAAGGTCAATAACACCATTTGCGACGAACCTCCTGCCACCGTAGCTAAATTCGGCGCGCAATGTCTCCCCAGATTTCGTCAGAACAACTTGAGGTTTTTCGGTGTCGGCAATGGCCATTGCCATTGCCACAGTCCAAATAGCCGCGGCCCGCTCTAAAAGCATCTCTTCCTCTAAAAAACAGGCGGAATTGATTTGAAAGACGGGCATATGCCGCCGAAGGAATAAAGCATTTAGTTCTATCGCGACCTCCTCATGGCGCCCACCATCACTAAGAATCAAAAAACCCGTCACGTCGCAATTTGTCTCAACATTGAGACGCAGTTCTACCCGGAAAAATTCCTTAAGAACAGGCTCAACGCCACGCAAAGCAACCGACGCAATTGCTTTAAAATAGTCCAACTCATTTACCGTGTACATACTGTTTCCTTTTTGACTGAGAGTGCCAGATTGAACACTATGAATAATACTATACTTTTATTTTATACTTGTCAAGGTTTACGAAAGTAAAAATAAATAGTAAAATAAAAAATCAACAATAAAATTATGTTAGAAGGACAGTATGAAGCCAAAAAAGTTGAAGATAAAATTTATAAACTCTGGGAAGAGAGTGGTTTTTTTAATCCAGATAATTTGCCAACTCGGCATAAAAAACCTTTTACTATTATAATGCCTCCTACCAATGCCAATGGAAATTTGCATGCAGGGCATGCTTTAGTTATGACTATTGAAGACATTATGATCCGCTATAAAAGAATGGAAGGATTTAAAGCTTTATGGCTTCCAGGACTGGATCATGCTGGTTTTGAAACTCAGGTGGTGTATGAAAAAAAGTTGGAAAAAGAAGGTAGAAGTAGATTTAAAATGGAGGGCGCAGAGCTTTATAAAGAAATTTGGGCTTTTACAGAAGAAAACAAAACACATATTAGGAACCAAGTTAAAAAAATGGGGGCTAGTTGTGATTGGAGTCGTGAAAAATTTACTTTAGACCAAGATGTTGTAAAAACAGTACATAAAACTTTTGATAAATTATACAAAGATGGATTAGTTTATAGGGGCAAAAGAATTATAAATTGGTGCACAAAACACCAAACCTCACTTTCAGATTTAGAAACTTCTGACACAGAACAGCAAGATAAATTTTATTACTTAAAATATGGGCCTTTTATTATTGCCACAACAAGGCCAGAGACAAAATTTGGTGACAAATATGTAGTTATGCATCCAAATGATAAAAGATATGCAGAGTACAAAGAAGGCCAAAAAATTGATTTAGAGTGGATAAACGGGCCAATTACGGCCACAATTATAAAAGATGAAGCTATGGATATGGAAATGGGAACAGGGGTTATGACTATAACTCCTTGGCACTCTGGCGTTGATTTTGAAATTTCAGAAAGACATAATTTAGAAAAAGAACAAATTATTGATTTTTATGGCAAACTTTTACCAATTGCAGGAGAGTTTGCGGGAATGAAAATTTTAGAAGCTCGTCCTAAAATAATTGAAAAACTGCAACAAAAAGGCCTGGTAGAAAAAATTGAAGAAAATTATAAACATACAGTTAAAACTTGCTATAAGTGCAATGCCATAATTGAACCTCAAATTATGAACCAATGGTTTGTAAAAATGGACCCACTTGCTAAAAAAGCAGCCCAAGCTGTAAGGGCAAAAAAAATTACCTTTATTCCTGATAATTATCGTAAAATATTTTTGCATTGGATGGATAATACTATTGACTGGAATATTTCTAGACAAATTGTTTGGGGTATTCCAATTCCTGCAAAAATTTGTGACTCATGTAATGCAGGGTTTCCTGATTTAGATAATAAAGTAATTGCCTGCCCTAATTGTAAAAAACCAGTACGGGCCGATAAAGATACATTTGACACTTGGTTTTCTTCTGGACAGTGGCCGTTGGTGGCTTTAAATTACCCAGACAAAAAAGATTTTAAAACATTTTATCCAACCAATGTTATGGAATCTGGGGCTGATTTAATTTTTAAATGGATTCCGCGTATGGTTATTTTTGGACTATATTTAGCAAAAAAAGTACCATTTAATACAGTTTATCTTCATGGCCTAGTGCTTGATGCTAAAGGTCAAAAAATGTCTAAATCAAAAGGCAATGTTATAAACCCGCTAGACTTAATTGAAAAATATGGTACCGATGCTTTAAGAATAAATTTAGTTGTGGGAAACACTCCTGGCACTTCTTTACCGCTAGATGAAAACAAAATACGCGGATATAAAAATTTTGCTAACAAAATTTGGAATGCCAGCAAGTTTGTGTTGATGAATTTAAATGACTATAGCCCAAAAACAAAAGTGGTTTATAATGCCAAACAAAAGAAAATTTTAAAAGATTTACAAAAAATTGTAAAAAACACCACAAAACAAATGGATAGTTTTAAATTTTACTTGGCATCTGAAGAAATTTACCACTACTTTTGGCATGCTTTTTGTGATAAAATTATAGAAGAAGCAAAGCCAGCCTTAATTGAAGGAGCCAATAAAAAACAAAGACAAGCCACTCAACAAATGCTTTTAGAGGTTTTAACAACTAATTTAAAACTACTTCATCCTTTTATGCCTTTTATTACCGAAGAAATTTATCAACAACTTCCAGTAAAAGGAAAAAAAGAATTTTTAATGATAGAATCTTGGCCAAAATAAAAAATCATGATTTTACTTTTTTCAATATATATTTTTTTTGGAATTCTGCCGTCTTTTATATGGCTTTTTTATTATTTAAAAAAAGACCTACACCCAGAAAGCAAAAAAATGGTTTTAAAAATTTTTTTATGGGGAACCTTATCTGCACTGCCTGTTTATTTTACTCAAGTTGCCTTAAAAAATTTGTTTGCCTCTTTTGCTTTGCCTTTACTTTTTGCCAACATAATTTATTGGTTTTTAGTTATTGCTTTTACTGAAGAAATTTTTAAATATTTGGTTGTTAAATTTGGGGCTTTAAACAGCCCATCACTAGATGAACCAGTAGATATTATGATTTATATGATAGTTTCTGCATTGGGTTTTGCAGCTATTGAAAATATATTTTATATTATTTCTTCTGCAATAAATATGTCTCTAGACCAAACAATCACCATAGCTGTATTTATAAGCATAACCAGGTTTATTGGTGCCACATTATTACATACTCTTTGTTCGGCGAGCTTAGGATATTTTATAGCTTTATCATTTTTTAAAACAAAAGATAGATTAATTCTATTTATTTTTGGCCTGACCCTAGCTGTAGTATTGCATGGTTTTTATAATTTTTCTATAATAAGAATTAAAGGACCATTAATTATAGAACTATCAATTGCTTTTATGGTTGCTTTTAATGCCCTGCTTTCTGCATTTGTTTTTCCTAAATTCAAAAAATTAAGAAAAATGAAAAGTATTTGTAACTTATAAAAAATCCCACAGTATGTGGCGCAAAGAATTTATATATCATCCACAAATTGTGATATGATTTTATTGCTTTGCTTTATAAAATTTTATGGTAAAAAAAGAAAAAATAGAAAATAAAATAATTACCAAAGATGAAAATTCAGAAACTAAAAAAAACGTTTTTAGTAAAGATGGTGAGCTTGTAGTAGATATTTATGAAACCAGTTCAGAGTTTGTGATTCTTTCAGCTATTGCTGGTGTAGTAATAGAGGATATTGATATTTCTGTAGATAAAGAACTTTTAATTGTAAGGGGTGAAAGAAAAAATCCAAGCAAAGAACCTGGTAAAAAATACTATTTTCAAGAATGCTGGTGGGGGCCATTTTCCAAAAAAATTGTTTTGCCTAATAAAGTAAAAGTTGAAGATGCTTCTGCAGAAATTGATAAGGGTATTTTAACCATTAGAATTCCAAAAATTGAAGAAGTAAAATCAAAAGACAAAATAGACATAAAGGTGGCTTAGACTAGTTTGTAGTTGGTAGTGAGTAGAAACTAAAAAAACACGACTTTTTATAAATTCGTGTTTTTTATTTTGTGCCGAGGGAGGGATTTGAACCCTCACGCTTTTAAGGGCACCAGCTCCTAAGGCTGGCGTGTCTGCCAGTTTCACCACCTCGGCATATTTACAATTCATGATCTGCTAATACCAAAAATGAATACTACCAAATCACATATTGCATATTATTACTTTACCATATTTTTCCTAAAAAACAATTTTTTATCTTATCATTTTACTCCAAACAAAAACCCAAGACAATTAATCTCGGGAATTTTGAAAAAAAAGATTTTTTATTTACAACCAGGAGCTGAAAGTGTATAGCCCATTAAATCTGCTATTATAGTGTATGCAGCACCAGCTAAAATAATTAAAATTGTTCCAACTATAGCGGCTGTAATAGCTTTTTTCCCAACGCCCATTCTTTCTGTACTTCCAATAGATGTCAAATATAGAATGCCTGCAACAATCCAGCCTATAGCTACCAACACGCCTCCAACCATCCAAAGTGTACTCATAACAGTGCTAACTAATTTACAAGCCTCTCCACCAGCAGCGTTTATTCCAAGTGGAAGAATTAAAAATGATGGA
>CAIWKF010000039.1 GCA_903913175.1 Candidatus Staskawiczbacteria bacterium | reverse complement strand
AACTTTTTACTTTATAACTTTATAAACTTTAAAAACTATATATTATGGATTATTTATTATATTTTAGAAAACTTTTAGAGATTGTTATAAAAGAAAATGCTTCTGATTTATTAATTTCTGTTGGCCACTATCCAAACATAAGAATAACTGGTCAATTAATTCCTTTAGTTAAGGAAAATATTTTAACAGCAGAAGATACTGAAGGCATAGCTTTTTCTGTAATGAGTAAATTAAAAAAAGATAAATTTTTATTGGAAAAAGAAATTGATTTTTCGTATGATTTTGATGGTAAAAATAGATTTAGAGTTAATCTTTTTTTTCAGAGGGGAAGTATTAGCTTAGCTTTAAGATGTATTTCTAATAACATTAGAACAATAGAAGAGTTAAACATTCCACCAGTTTTGCATGATTTTACTTCAAGAAGCCAAGGCCTTGTTTTAATAACAGGGGCTTCTAGTCAGGGTAAAACTACTACACTGGCTGCTTTAATTGATGAAATTAATCATACAAGGCCAGTACATGTTATAACTATTGAGGACCCAATTGAGTATATTTATGAGCCAGATAGAGCTATTATTGATCAAAGAGAAATTTCTCAAGACACAATTAGTTTTACAAATGCTTTGCGTTCTACTTTTAGACAGAACCCAGATGTTATAATGGTTGGAGAAATGAGAGATTTGGAAACAATTTCAACTACAATAACCGCAGCTGAAACTGGGCATCTTGTTTTTGCTACTTTGCATACAAATTCTGCAGCTCAAACAATTCATAGAATTGTAGATGTTTTTCCAGCAGACCAGCAAAATCAAATAAGGTTTCAGCTAGCAGGTTCTCTTTTAGGCATTGTTGCTCAAAGATTAGTACCTAGAATTAAGGGTGGGTTTATTCCGGTTTGCGAAGTAATGTTGGGCAATGCTGCTACAGCAACTTTAATAAGGGAAAATAAAACTCATGAAATATCAGCTGTTATAGAAACATCGGCTAGAGAGGGCATGATTTCTGCTAATAGGTATTTGGTTGATCTTGTAAGAAAAAAAGAAATTTCTTTAAAAATTGCCATGGATCATTCTTCAGACCCAACAGAGATAAAAAATTTATTAAGGTAAATATAATTAATTATAGAGCTTTGTAATGAAATATACATATCAAGCCAGATCTAAGGAAGGAGAAATTGAGTCAGGTACAGTTGAGGCTTCTTCAAAAGAAGCTGCGGCTGATATTCTTTCAAAATATAATATTTTTGTAACATCACTAGTTGAAGTTTCACCTGGTTTTTTGTTTGGTAAAAAAGACATCTTTGTTGGCAAGGTTTCAAAAAAAGATTTAGCTATTTTTTCAAGGCAATTGGCGGTAATGTTAGAATCAAGAATTCCTGTAGTAAAAAGTTTAATTGGTTTATCTGTGCAAACAAAAAAGCAGGTTTTTAAAGAAAAAATTATTAAAATTTCTCAATTAGTTCAAGAAGGAAATTCTTTGTCAGAGTCATTTTCTCAATATCCTGAAGTATTTAACTTTTTTTATATTAATCTTATTAAAAGCGGAGAAGCTTCTGGTAAAATAGCAGAATCACTTTATTATTTATCTGATCACTTTGAAAGAGAAAATGACATTAACTCGCAAATTAAAAGTGCAATGATTTATCCAATCTTTGTTATTTCTGTTCTTTTGGTAGTTATAGTTATTGTAATGTTTGTGGTTATGCCAAAACTAATTGAACTTGTCAGTCAAACTGTTTCCAAGCCACCATTTTTTACTGCACTAATGCTTGGGTT
>CAIWKF010000038.1 GCA_903913175.1 Candidatus Staskawiczbacteria bacterium | reverse complement strand
TATGTTATCTCTTGCAATTTTTTAAATAGTGACATATCCAGCTGTTTTTCTTGGTTTACAATAATCTTTACTCCTGCAATTAAATCTTTATTTATTTTTTCTAAAACCACATCGCCCTTTTTTACCAAATTATTTATCAAATCTGAATTTTTAAAATTTAAAGCTCTAGCAGTTTCTAAAACAATTTTTTTCTGACCTGTTTTTTTAAAATATAATTTTTCTGTAAGTTTTAATATTTCTCTTATTTTTTTTTCATCCCTATTTTTTTTCACAAACTCCAAAAATCCCGCAACCATTTTTGCATTATCTTTTTCCTTCAGCATAATCTCCACCAGAGTATTGGCATAATCTCTTGACTTATATTTCATTCTTTTTAACTTCTGCTACGGCTTTTTCAACTAACTTCTGATCTATTAAATCTGGTTTTAGTTCAACAGTTTTAGTCACAATCTTTTTAACTAATTCAAAAGCTTGGCCATAAACCTTACTTTCAGATTCTTCTTTTTGTTTTAAAGCACTTTGGCGTAAAAGCTCATTTATTTCTTTTTGTTTTTCTTCGGCTTTTTGCTGAATTTGTTGGTCAAGAACTTTAGCTTTGCCTTCAGTTTCTTTTATAATTTCAACAGATTTATTTTCTGCAACTTTAATTTTATCTTTTGCAATTACATCAACTTCTTTAAGCCTTATATCAGCTTCTTCGGCTTTTTCTAAACCTTCTTTTATTTTAGCATTTCTTTTTTTTATAGTTTCAAGTAAGGGCTTATATACAAAAAACCTTAATACCAATAAAAGTATAAAAAAATTCACTGTTTGACTCAAAAACAGTTTCCAGTTTATTCCCAATTGTCCCAATAAACCTGCTTCTTCCATCTAAAAAAGCGAGCCAAATAAATTATTTCGAGCACGAGGGTGCCCCGTTAGAGAGGCTCTCGGCGCAGAAAAAATTTAATTTGGCGAGCCAAAATTAAACTACGAATTTTACAATTAAAGAAACAACCAAGGCATAAATAGCAATAGCTTCAGCAAACGCAATAGCCAAAATCATGGCTGTTTGAACTTTACTAGCTGCTTCTGGATTTCTGCCAATTGCTTTTAAAGCTGTAGAACCAATAATAGCAATAGCAATTGCTGGAGCAATTGTCCCAATAGCAATAACACCTACCACGCACAATAGTCTAATTGACTCTACTTCCATTTTGTTTTTAATTTTAAATTTAAAATTTTAAATTTTAATTGAATTTTAGAATTTAGAATTTAGAATTTAGAATTATTTTTTATTTATAAATTTTTTAGTGATGTTCCGCGGTCTGCAAAGCAATTGATACCAGTGTAATCATAGCAAAAATAAATGCTTGTATTGCCCCAACAAATAATTCCAAGAATAAAAATGGCAACGGTATAAAGTATGGGGCTAAAAAGAAAATAATAGTTAAAAGTACTTCTCCAGCAAAAACATTTCCAAACAACCTAAATGTCAAAGAAATAATTTTAGCAAACTCAGAAACTAATTCCAATATTCCAATAAAAAAATTAATTGGATTAGAAAAATCTATATATTTTCCAATGTGCTTAAAACTACCCACTGCCATCATGCCCAAGATATTGGTAACTATAACAGAAATAACTGCAAAAGCCAAGGTAAAATTTAAATCAGCTGCTGGTGAACGAAATAATGGAACTTCTTTAGATCCATGTTCTATCCATAAGGATCCTACTCCAGGAAAAATACCTAGTAAATTTGAGCAAAGAATAAAAATAAAAATTGTAGCAATTAAAGGAAAATATTGCTCAGCTTTTTTGGCACTTCCTAGCGTTTGATCCATTAAATTTAAAAGACCTTCTACGCCCATTTCTACTGCACTTTGCAATTTACCAGGAATAATTTTTATTTTTTTATTTAAAAT
>CAIWKF010000037.1 GCA_903913175.1 Candidatus Staskawiczbacteria bacterium | reverse complement strand
TATTTAATATGAAGATTAAAAACTTGACAACAATTACGCTATTTATTTTTTGGGCAGTGGTAGTGTCTATTTTAGTTGCGGGTTTAGTTTTTTATCAGAATAAAAATTTAAGTCAAAACAATTTAGGTGGTGTAAATAATGCTACAAATAATCAAGTAGCAGGAAACACTCAGGTTGCTGGCAATGCTTTACAAATTACTTTAAGTTTAGCTGAAGTTGCAAAACATAATTTGCAAACTGATTGCTGGACTATTGTAAGAAATAAGGTTTATAATGTTACTAAGTTTGCATCTTTGCATTCTGGTGGAAATGCAGCAATTTTATATGATTGCGGCAGAGATGGTACAATATCTTATGATACAAAGGGTAAAAATGGTCAGCACAAATCAGGTGATATAAATATTTTAGCAAATTATTATGTGGGTGACTTTGGCCAAACTACAAGTCAACAAACAGTACAGCAAAATATTCAAAAAGCAAATACTCTGCCCGCACAAAATCGTGGCAGAGAATTTGAAGATGATTAATATTATTAAATAAACGAAAAATATGGAAAATATAAAAAAATTTGCATGCGTAATAAATTGTATGGATGGCAGAGTTCAAGATGCTGTTAAAGACTATATGAAGAAAAATTACGCCGTGGATTATGTTGATATGGTTACAGAACCAGGGCCAAATAAAATTCTTGCTGATGCTTCAACAAATTCAGCACAATTAAATTCTGCGGTAATTGAGGATATTAAAAAATGTGTAGGAGTTTCAATACATCACCATGGCTCAAAAGTAATTGCTATTGTGGGGCATTTTGGTTGTGCAGGTAATCCAACAGAAAAATTAGAACAAATTACACATTTAAAATTGGCTCAAAAAACAGTTGAAAATTTTAGTTTTCAAGCTGAAATTATTTTGCTTTGGGTTGATGGCGATTGGCAAACAGTAGAAAAGATAATTTAAAATATTTATGAATTTAGAAAATACTCAAAATATAGAATTTGAAGAAATTAAGGAGAGAAGCCCAGATTATTTAAATGTGTTATCACAAATAGAATTAATTTTAGTTAATAGCCCAGAAAGGAAAAATTTTATTGAAGATCGTGTTGTAAAACTTAGCAAGGATGCAAAAGTGGGCGAGCTTTCTCATATTGGCTCTGGTGTTCATAAAGGTTTTTTAGGACCCCAAATGGAAGTTCGTAGAAATATGATTGTGGATCCAATAATTATTGATGATTTTAATTTATATGAAACACTCCTTGATGTTGTAAATACTTTTAAATCTGATGAAAGATGGAAAGATAAAAGTTTGCGTGAGATTATACCAAATGCAATTCAGTGGACTTTAACAAAATATTTTGGCAATGCTGTGGCATATGAAGACACAGAACAAGAAAACAGAGATTTTTATATGAATCATATTTCAGCTGAGAGTTCTGCAATTTCAATAAGTGAATTTAAGGAAAAAGGCTTTGCTGTATGTGCAGAAAAAGCAGCAGTAGCACAAAATTTGTTGGCGTTTGTTGGTTTAGAATCTGATCTTATTGCTTCGGCAAAATGTAAACTTCCAGCAGAATCAAAAGAAAGCGCTCATTATTATATTGTTTTGCATGGGCCAAAAGGCGAGATGATTTATGACCCGGCAAATCCCAAATTATTTTTAGATAGTAAAAATAGGCTTTTAAGTTATGGGCCAGCTTTTTATGGACTTACGCAGGAGCAGTTAGGTAAATTAATGGCTGGAGAATCAATGGAAATTGATCATACAGATACTATAAAACACGATGATTCACACTTAGAAGAAGTAACTCATAAAAGAATTTATGCAGGGCCAGGATTGAGATAATTTAACCTTCGCGGGCAATGCAAATGCCCCAAACTTGCTTGGCGCCAGAAGCTTTTAAAACTTTGGCACATTCCTGCATGGTTGAACCAGTAGTGTATACATCATCAACTAAAAATATTTTTTTATTTTTTATAGCTTCTTTATTTTTAACTATAAAAGCATTGTGTAAATTTTTTTCTCTTTCTAATTTATTTAATTTCATTTGAGGCTCGGTTTCTTTTATTTTTATTAAGCAATTAGAAATTAGTGGAACTTTTAAAATTTTAGAAAGTTCTTTACAAAGTTCTTCTGATTGATTATATCCTCTGGACTTTAACTTGTTTTTATCTAATGGAACTGGAATTAAAATAGAATTATTCCAAACAGCGTCAGTATTTTTTTTAGTTAAAATAAAATGCTCAATTAATAAATTGGCTAATATTTTAGATAGATCTTTTATATAAGGCTTGTATTTAAATTTATAAATTAAAGTTTTAGTAAGTGCTTTTTTATAAGCTATGGCAAAATAAAGACCAGACAATTCTTTGTCTTGGCATTTTGAACATTTACCATTTTTAAAGGAAGGCAAAACGCGAAGCGGATTTTTTTCACATAAACAGTAGTCACAATCTAAAATTTCTAACAAATACTTACAATCATAACAAAGGTAAGTTCCTTCTTTCTGGCAACCAAAACAAAAACAAGGGAAAAACAAGTTTAGTAGAAATTGTTTTATATTTTTTAATAGTTGATTATCCACAGGGTTGATATATCATAATTATATTATTTATTGTATAATAACATAAACATGTTCTAACATAAATAAAAAAAATTAATTATGCTAACAGAAGAATAAGAAAAGTGGATAGCACATTTAGACAAAGAAAAGAAAATAGAAATTTTTCCATATAACTCAGAGTCAAAAATAATTTTTGAGGAAATTAAAAAAGAAATTAATGATTTTTTGCCAGAGGTAGAAGTTTTACATTGCGGGTCAACTGCTTTAGAAATTTTAGGTGAGAAAGAAATTGATATATACATTCCGGTTTTAGAAAAAGATTTTGACAGGTATTATGAAAAATTATTGGAATACTTTGGCAAGCCTGGTAGTTTTTATCCACTCGAAAGAGTAAGATTTGTAAGACACAGTGATAACATAAAAATAACAGTATTTTTGATAAACAATGAAACTGAAAATTGGATAAATCATGGCAAATTTGAAAATTATTTAAAAGAAAATAAAAATGCTTTGCAGGAATATATAAAATTAAAAGAAGAGAGTAATGGATTGAACGCCCAGCAATATTATCGTAAAAAATTAGAGTTTATAAATAAAATTTTAAATATTATATGTTAACAGGAAAGCCAAAAGTAAAAATTTATATTGATGGAGCAAATATATTCTATACTCAAAAAAGATTGGGTTGGTTTATTGACTGGGTAAAAGTTAAAAGTTTTGTTGAAGATGGAAAAGATGTGGTAGAATGGAAGTATTATGTTGGCGTAAAAGATGGTGACGAAAAAATGCTAAAATATCTCCAATACCTAAACGCAGTTGGTTTTAATGTAATAACAAAACCTTTAAAAAAGATAAAAGTTAATGAGGGAATTATCTATAAAGCAAATTTTGATGTGGAAATGACAGCTGATATTTTGCTTGACAAATCAAAACTGGACGAAGTTATAATTTTTAGTGGAGATAGCGATTTTAAGTATTTGGTTAAAAAATTAAAAGATGTGGGAGTAAAAACAATTATTTATTCTTCTAGAAAAACTATCTCGTGGGAATTGAAACTTGAGTGTTCTAAAATTGTTTATTTTGAAAATATAAAAGACAAAATAGCCAGAGAATAAAAAACCCACCCAGCTTTCGCTGAGTGGTTCTGTTAAACTAAATTTATTGTATCAAATAATAAGCCTATGTCAAGGGTAAAATTAAAAAATAAAAATTTACGATATGTTTAATCCTTTTAGGTTATTTTTTCCAAAGAAAATGATAGGAGTTGATATTGGAACTTCCTCAATAAAAATTGTGGAGATTTCGCATTGGGGAGGGGGAAGAACCTTAGAAAATTATGGAGAAATAAAAGCAATGTCTCTTTATGAAGACCATGATCCTTTTAGAAATTTTGCAGGAAGCAATTATTTACTTTCAGATTTTTTTGTTTCACGAGCCATTAAGGCAGTTTTAGAAGAATCTGGAATAAAAACAAAAGCTGCTGTATTTTCTATACCAGATTATTCTACTTTTTCTACTTCCTTTGAACTGCCACCAATGGCAGAAAAAGAGATTTCTGAGGCTGTTCGTTATCATGCTCCTCAATATATTCCGTTACCATCAGCAGAAACAACTTTAGATTGGCAATTGATAAATGGCACTCCTGGAGATAAAAAATCAAAACTCGAGATATTATTAACTGCAATCCCAAATCAAATTTTGCAAAGTTATAAAAAGGTTGCTGATAATGTGGGGCTTGAATTATATTCAATTGAAGCTGAGGCACTAGCAATAACAAGAGCGCTTTTAAACGGATCAAAAAAAACAATATGTTTAATAGATATTGGAGTCCAAAGTACAACAATTAATATTGTTGACAAAGGCCACTTAAAGAAAAGCTATAGCTCTTCTTTTGCTGGTGGGCAGTTAAATTATGCGATTGCTTCTTCTTTTGGAATGAGTCGCGTTGAAGCAGAAGAAATAAAAAATTCAAAAGGCTTAATTGATGTAGACAAAAATATTACAAAAGCACTATATCTTTTGATAGATCCACTTTTATTTGAAGTAAAAAAAGTTTCTAGTGATTTTTTTCAATCAACTGGAAAAAACATTGAAGAAATTTATCTTACAGGTGGAACTGCAAATTTACCTGGACTAAAAGAATATTTTCAGGAAAGCATTGGTAAAAAAGTTTTAATTCCAAATTGTTTTTCTAAATTTTTGTATCCACCAATATTAGATGAAACACTTAAAGAAATGGGTCCTAGTTTTTCAGTTTCAGTTGGCGCTGCTTTGGGTGGTTTAGAAGGATAGTCTTTAAAATTAATAATTTGTTGTATTTTTTATATTGTTGTATAATGAAGTTAATAATAATCAAAATAATAAGTTATGGATTTAGGGTTTTTAAAACAATTAGGCAATAAAAAATCATTGTGGATAGATATTGGTTTTTATTTTATGGTTTCTTTATTGGTATCTACGATTTTTTGTTATTTTATTTTTGGTGCTAAAATTTTTCTACAAACTGAAGCAATAAAGCAATTAGATTTAAAAATGTTAGATATAGGTACAGCAGAACAAAAAAACTATGAAAAAATAGTTTTTAATTATCAGGCAAAAATTAATGATTTTGGAAAATTAATTAATGCTCATAAGTTTCCTTCAAATGCTTTTATCTTTTTAGAAAAAAATGTTTTACCAGAAGTTTGGCTTTCAAACTTTAGTATGTCTGGAAAGGCAAGTGAAATAAATATTAATGGTGAGGCAGAAAGTATGGTTGTGCTAAGTCGTCAGGTTTTGGTTTTTGAAAATAATGAATTTGTAAAAAAAGTTGACTTATCCAATTTAACAATAGGAGATAAAAATAGAATAAAATTTTCTTTATCTATTTCTTTAGACACTAAAATATTTGAAACCTCTCAACTAGAACCAATTAACAATACTGCTGAAGTGCCGGCTAACAATATATTGCCATAGATTTTTAGTTTTATTCTTTATTATATTAGCAATTATATGGAAGTAAAAAAACCGATATTTATAGTTTTAATAATTATCATTGCACTGCTTTTGTTGTATTTTTTTACTATTCCAAGGTACAAAGAATTTAAATCATTGCAGTCTAAGCTGGCAATATTGGATTCAGAAGTTAGCAGCAAATATGCTTATTTTGCAGAAATAACTAGAGTATATGATGAATTGCAAACACGAAAAGAAAGCCTAGAAAAGGTTAATGAAGCATTGCCACCAGCTTCACGATATAGTAGTTTAGTCTATTTTATACAAAAGAAAACAGCTGAAAATGGGTTAATTCTTAAAAGTTTAGCTTTTACAAGGGTTTCAGCTTCAGATAAAGGGGAGAACATTAAAGAAATTACTTTTTCTGCTAATGCAATTGGAAGTTACAACTCTTTAAAAAACCTTATAAGATCTTTAGAAAAATCAGCTAGTTTAGTAGAAGTTGCGGTAGTTTCTTTTTCTTCGCAAGGAGACAAAAGTCAGGAAATATTTCAATTTAGTTTAGAATTTAAAATGCATTCATATTAAAATTATGGCTATAGTTTTCGTATCACCAAAACAAAAACAAAGATTACTAATTTTTGTAACAATAGCATTGTTTGTGGTAATTTTAGTTTTTATTACACTTTTTATTTTTTTATCAAAACCAGAAACTGTATTAGTTGAGCAGTCATCTCAAAGACCAGATATAAAGATTAATTTTGAAATTTTAGATTCAGAACAAGTTAAAAATCTTTCTGTTGTAGAAAAAATAGAGCAACAATTTAGTTATAAAGCTACAGATCAAAATAAAAAAATAGTTAATGGTAAAGTTACGGCTGGATCGCAAATTGTAGCAGAAGAAATGTTAAAAAATATGAAATTTTCAGACATTTATGTTGAAGCAATTTCTCCTGGAAGAGTTAATCCATTTATAATGTATTATGATAAAGTGCCCATAGATCAAAAAGATTCAACTGTAAAAAAATAAAATATAGCGTTAATAATATAAATTAATACACCAATTTATTATTTAGAATAATATTATTGGCATTATATAAATGAAAATAACGCAAGATTTGTTTGGCGAAGGAATAATTAGCGAACAGCAAAAAACTGATATTGAACAAGAGATAATGAAAACTGGTAAAACAGAAGAAGAGATTATTTTAGAAAAA
This sequence comes from Candidatus Staskawiczbacteria bacterium, assembly GCA_903913175.1. GTDB lineage: Bacteria > Patescibacteriota > Minisyncoccia > Minisyncoccales > Staskawiczbacteraceae > XYB1-FULL-32-11. The sequence continues at coordinate 2,040 of CAIWKF010000037.1, read as the reverse complement.
AAATTAACCTCAGAAGAAGATTTATTTGAAAGAAAAAGTAAAATTTTTAAAATTATTTTAAAAAAAGTAAAACCAGAAGATGTTTTTTTGGAAACATTAGAACTAATACCCGAGGAAGCTGCTTATAACTATAAAATGGTTCCACTAGCAAAGAAAGAAGGAATTATTCAGATTGGAATGGTTTATCCAGAAAGTATACCAGCTCAAAACGCATTAAGGTTTTTAGCAAGGCAAGAAAATTTTAAATTTGAGGTTTATTTAATAACTTTGGAAAATTTAAATAATCTTCTCAAGCAACATAGAACATTAAAAAGTGAAACTAAAAGAGCTTTAGAGGAATTTAAAAAAGAACAAAATGATGGCAGGGTAACAAATATTGTTTTAGGTGAAAAATCTAATGACAGTAAAACAATAGTAGAAGATGCTCCTATTATAAAAATGGTTTTGGTTCTTTTACGGCACGCAATTGAAGGTAATGCCTCTGATATTCATATAGAGCCTTCTAGAGATAAACTAAATATTCGGTTTAGACAGGATGGAATTTTGTATCCTAGTTTATTTTTGCCATTGAATGTTCATATGGCAGTAACTACTAGAATTAAAATTATTGCTGGTTTAAAGATTGATGAAAACAGAGTGCCTCAAGATGGAAGATTTTCAGCTAAAATAAATAATAAAGATGTTGATTTTAGAGTAGCTACTTTCCCAACTCTTTATGGAGAAAAAGTAGAGCTTAGAATTTTAGACAGCAACACTGGGGTAAGGTCTTTTGAAGATTTAGGTTTAAATGGTAGAAATCTTGAAGTTATAAAAGATGCAATTTCAAAACCTTATGGCATGGTTTTAGCTACTGGTCCTACTGGTTCTGGAAAATCTACTACGCTTTATTCACTTTTAAGAATTTTAAATAAAGATAGTGTTAATATTGTAACATTGGAAGACCCTGTTGAATATTCTATAGCTGGAGTGAATCAATCTCAAATTAAACCAGAAATAGGTTATGGATTTTCACAAGGTTTGCGTCAAATTTTAAGACAAGATCCAAATATTATTATGGTTGGAGAAATAAGAGATGAAGAGACCGCATCCTTGGCTGTTAATGCTGCTTTAACAGGACACATTGTTTTATCTTCCTTGCACACTAATTCTGCAACAGGAGTTGTTTCAAGGTTAATTGATATGGGAATTAAGCCGTTTTTGATTCCTTCAACCTTAAGAATAGCTATTTCTCAAAGATTAGTTAGGAATTTATGTGAGTTTTGTAAAGAAAAAGTAAAGCCAAGCGAAAAAATACAAAAATATTTACAAGAAAAATTAAAAGCTATGCCTGCGCATGCAAAAAAAGATATTGATATATCCAATGGAATTTATATATATGAAATTAAGGGTTGTGAAAAATGCGGGTTAAAGGGTTATTCTGGTAGATCTGGGCTTTATGAAGTTTTAGCAATGACAGATGAATTAGCTGAAATGATTCTTAAAAATCCATCTGAACAAGAAATTTTTAAATTAGCTCAAAGACAAGGGATGTTAACCATGGAACAAGAAGGAATTTTAAAGGTGTTAAGAGGTCAAACTACTATGCAGGAAGTTTCAAGGGCCACGGAAGAAAAATAATATTTTTATAAAATTAAATGAAAACAATTTTATTAGTAGAAGATGATCCATTTATTATTGATATTTATTCTATGCAACTTAAAAAAGAAGGCTATGATTTAGATTTGGCCCAAGATGGAGAAACTGCAATAAGTAGAATAAAAGATAAAACTCCAGATTTAGTAATTTTGGATTTAGCTTTACCTAAAATTGATGGCTGGGAGGTTTTAAGAATTATTAGAGAAGATTTAAAATTTACAAATTTAAAAGTAGTTATTTTTTCTGCATTAAAGCAAGATATATCTAAAGGTGAAAAGTTTGGTATAGCCAGATATTTTACTAAAACAGAGAAAACGCCAAGTGAAATGGCAATAGAAATAAAAAATATACTCTCGTAAGTTATTAAGTTTTAAAGTTATAAAGTTTTAAAGTCGCGAACTTTTT
>CAIWKF010000036.1 GCA_903913175.1 Candidatus Staskawiczbacteria bacterium | reverse complement strand
TTATTTTAATATTATCTAAATTCAGTATAACGTATATGTTATATCAAGTCAATAAGCAAATCCTTTTAACGGCAACCTTGAGCTCATGATTTGGAATTTTTTGAGATTTTTTGATATATCCGTGCAACAAGACAATCCCCTTTTTATGAAAAGTATAAAAAATTCGCACCTCTTGTTGGCCACGAATTCGCAATTCAAAAAGATCTCTTTTTATTTTCTTTGTGTGTGGTAATTTCAATTCGTAACCAAACTTTTCTAAAAGATCAATACTCCGCAATACTTTGGCAACAGCATTCTCTTCAAGTTCCTTTATAAATTTTTCTACGCAATCATCAACTCTTATTTCCATATTAATAAAGCTTATTTTCCGTATTTTTTAATTATTTTTGCCCCTCTAAAACTTCTCTTATTGCATAAAGAACTTCAAACCCAGAACATAAAGGGTCTGTTTTTTCTGGCATAACACTCATACCAGTAATCCATTTATAATCATCTAATGCATCTTTAGCATTTTTCGATCCTTTTATTGCCTTACATAAAATATCTAAATCTTGATCTTTGACTTCAATAAAATCTTCACTGCTTTCATCTAAAATTTTACGCACATTTTCTATGTTTATTTTCTTTAATTTTCTTTTAAAAATCAAATCCGTAATTTTCTTTACCACTTCCATATTTTTATTAGTATTTTCAAACTCTGCCTCTTTTTTTTCTAAAGCATCAATAAATTTTGCTGAAAGTTCTGGATCATTTAAAAATCTTTGACGCAATTGTTCTACTGCCTGAATAATAGAAAGTTGAGGAGATAATTTATCAAGATTTTTCATCAACGGCTTATAAGCATCCTTAAGTGATTTCACATTAAAAACTTCTTTCTTCCCAGGAAGTTGGTCAAGCATTTTTAATTCATCTGCCATTTCCTGCAAGCTTTCATCTGACAAGAGTTGCTCCTCTTTAAAAGTAAAAATATCTTTTAAAGAGGCTAAAGAAACACCACGCGAAGCTATGAGCTTTTCTAGCCTTGGACGCGTGTCTGACTCAAATATTATCCTTTCAGCTTCGTAAACTTGTATTGCGCCATTTTTTTCAATCATTTCACGCTGTTTTCTTCTGCCTTTTCCGTGCCCAGTTGTAGTTCTATCAGAAATTCTGTCAGCAGGATAAGTTACAATTTCCGGAGACCACATTGTTTTACCAATTTTTGCAAGGTCTTGCCCAAAATATGTATCTTCGCCTCCACCTTCTTTTTGAATTCCACCAGCCAAAGCAGCTTCATACGCACGACTAGACATATTAGCTCCGCCAAAATCAATATTAGGTTCATTTGACCATTCGCCATCGCGTTTCATTTCTTCGCGATGTGCTAAAATTTTAACTACTTTTTTGTAAATCCACCTCATTTCTTCCTGCATACCAAATTCCTTAGGCAAAGCCTCTTTCCCTTCCAAAACATCAAAATGCATAATACCCGAAACTCCTACAACATCAGGATTATTATTATAAACATCTATCAAACTACGAATATAATCATATGCAACTCTAGCATCGCCATCTGTCTGAGAAATTATTCCATTCCTATCTAATTCTAAAAATCTTTCAATTGCCTCGGCAACTCCGCGGTTTCTTGCTCCACCAACATTTGCATGATTATCTGGCAACTCTTTTCCTGGACTTGCTTTGTCAATAAAATAAAACTTTATTCCTGATTCACGTATTCGATCAACAGTTTCTTTTTCATCTACGCCTATCTCCTTGTTTGACCCATTCTTTATTGATTTTAAAAATTTAATAGTTTCCTGATTATCTTTACGCCATATTGAGGCCTTTTCGTTACGCTTTTGATAATCCTCTTCTGTTTCATGCGGTCCTTTAGTAAAATGTTCGCTGGGATTATTTATGATATACACAACTTCAAACTGATTTGATTTAACATCTTCTTGGTCTGCTAGAGTCTTAAGCGAACGCAAAATATAATCGCGCTCACCACAACAAGGTATCACAACACAAACCTGACATTCAGGATCCATTTTTTCTTCAATTCTTTCTTCAGTTTCAGGAAGCTCTACTTTGAGAAAACTTTTTACTTGTTCTTTTTTTGATTCAATTATTTCTAAATTTGGCTCTCCTTCTCTCATAATTTTAATAATTTTAATAATTTTTCAGGAACTCGGCCTTCAAGTAAAACTGTATCCCCTTCTTTAAAAAAAGTGGTAATTTTGTTAAAAATTTCTTGTGGGTCTTCAAGAAAAACAACTTCACAATTGCTCTGAGCGCCTTTTTTTATATCTTCAAACTTATCTTTAGTTGTAACTATAGCTAAATCACAAACTTCTGCAATTTTTTGGCCAATTTTATAATGTATTTCTTTTGACTTTTCTCCAAGCTCAATTAAACACGGCATTATTACTAAGCGTTTTCCAGAAAACAACCTTAGACAATCTAAATCTGCAACTGCGCCATCTGGATTAGAAGAATATGAGGAATCAATTACATTTATACCATGTACCCCTTTTTTAACTATAGTTCCAGCCTGAGGAGGTTTTATATTTTGACAAGCTTTTGAAATTTCCTCCAAACTCATGCCCAGCTCTTTAGCAATTAAAATTGCCCCTAAAATATTTTGCAAATTATGTTTTCCTAAAACATTTAATTTAAAATGAGCCATTTGTTTGTCACGAGTCAAAGATACAAATGAAAGATTAGTTGAAGAAGTTTCCACATCTTCAGCCCAAATTTCTACATTTAATTTATTTCCATTTTCTGCATAAAGTTTTTTATTAATTTTTCCATAAGTATTTAATTTTTTATATAAATCTAAACAATATTTATTTTCTGCATTTAAAAATAAAGTTCCATTACTTGGTAAAGCTTTAGCTAGTTCATAACCTCCCTCAGCTGATAATAAATTTTCCATTGAACCAAATAAAGATAAATGCTGAACAGTTACGCCAGTTACAATTCCAAGGCGTGGTTTTACCATGTCACACAATAATTTTATTCCACCCTTTTTATATGCCCCCATTTCAACAATAAAAATTTGATTCTCTGGTTTTAAGTCGTTTAAAATAGTGCTAGCAATTCCCATTTCCGAATTCTTATGTTCTTTTGTTGATAATACATTAAATTTACTAGATAAAATTGTTGTTAAAAATTCTTTGGTTGTGGTTTTGCCATAACTTCCTGTAATTCCAATTACAATAATATTTGGCAGACTAGCCATTTTTTTTGTGGCATTTTTTAATACAACATTTCTTCCAATAACAGCAATTGGCTGAAATAAAAGTACCAACAGTGATACTATAACTGGAGTTAAAATATCAAAAACCAAAAAAT
>CAIWKF010000035.1 GCA_903913175.1 Candidatus Staskawiczbacteria bacterium | reverse complement strand
TTTTTAAATTCATAATTTTTTGATGTTTAATTTAATTTATTTTATCTTTGCATTTCTCGTTTTTTGTCTTTATAGAAATTATATACAAGCATTAAAATAACAATTATCAGCAATAGGGTTTTCCAATCAACAATTTTTAACCACCAATATTTTGTTTTTAACTCAATATTAATATGAACTCCAGAACCTTCTTTGACTTCAAAGGGCTTTCCATCATAACTCAAATATCCTGGGGCATCAACCTTTAAATAATAATAACCTTCTGGCACTAAAAATGAATATGCCCCTCTTACATCTGTTGTTTGTGGGTTTTCTTGTTGAAAATCTTTTGCAGCCCAAAGCTCATATTGTTTTGTTAAAGGATTTAACCAATAAATAGATGCAACTGCTCCTAAAATTCTTGTTTCTTTATCACCCAATTTTTCATAAATATATCCTTCAGGATCAACAAGTGTTATTAAGCGTATTTCCTCAGATTTTATTTCTGGATCAATATAATCAACTTTTGTTATAACTTCATATTCTCCATCAACAACTGGAGCCATAACAGTTGCAGTATAAACCCCATCTCCTGTATTTTTATATTCAAATTCCAACAAGACTAATCGTTTTTCAATATTATTATTTATAACCTCAGTATTTATTTCTTGATTGTTTTCTATAAAACCAGACCCCTCAATAGGAATACCTAAAGCCAGTTCTGCTGGTTTTTTAAAGTTTGGCGTATTAAATAACAAAGAAGCTGTAAAAGCATTTGAAGAAACTTCATTATTTAAAGTTACAGAAGAATTATTTCTTGATCTAAAAACAAGCATTCCTGTAACTTTTCTTGCAGGTTTTTCAATTTTAATAACTAATTGTAATGGTTTATTTGTAATGGTTCTAATTTTTTGCTCAGCTTGACCTTTGCTGTTTATAGAAAGAGCTACATTAAAGTCAACCAAACCACTGTCATCTTTTACAAAAACAACATCAGAAGGAATTTGTTGTTTAGCTAAAGTTGATAATTCTGAAACTGATATCCCCTTGGCAATAATAAATTTTCCAGGACTAATTTCTACTTTAGACAAACCTAAAGACTGCGTTAAATTTGGTAAATTTAAATTGGAATTTTGTATTTTACTAACATCTGTAATTTTTTGAACACCCACTTCATTAAATGTTTTTTTAATTTCTGGAAACTTTTGAGCTAGCATGGCAATGTCTCTTGGCAAGGGACTTAAAACAAATTTTCTAATTGGTTCTGAAGGAAAAACATTCCATTTTCCATTTAGCGCAAATTGCGGAATTTTTGGAACCATTACAATTGGGGTTGGTGTTTTTTTTGCTAAATATTTTTGCCCTGTAATTATTTGCGGAAGCAAAAACCCCAAACCCTCTCTAATTTTTTGAAATATCTGTGTTTGTGCAGTTGGCGTTAATGTTAAAGGAACTAAATTTGGAATTAGTGGCTGCAACCCTTCTCTAATTTTTTTTATTATTGGGAAAAAAAATCCATTTTCCCTAGAACCTTCTTCTTGCTCTTGTTCTTTCTTTTTTTCTCCTACAAAAAAATTAAAAGAAAATGTTTTCCCAATGTTTCCAGCCAAATCTTTTGCATATATTTCTACGCGGTGCTTTCCTTCCGACAACTTTCCAAGTGTTATAAACCACTCTCCATTGCCATCAGCTTGAAAATTTCCATAATCATTATCTAAAACTAAATTTACAGTTGCGTTATTTTCTGTTGTTCCTCCAAAAATAATTTCTTCGGTCAAACTATAATTTTCTTTTAAACCATCAACAGTTATTTCAGGATCACTTGTATCTAAAATAATACTACTTAAAAAAGCTTTTAATTCTTTGTTGTAATCATCAAAAAGTCTTACATAAATATTTTTTTGTCCATCTAGGTTTGAAACTTTCCAATCTATTTCATCTTCATAATCTTCTATTTTTGCATTAAGAAAATTTGGTGATTCAGAAATTATCATTTTTTTTGTATCATTTCCAGCTACAAATTTTAAATGAACTTCTTTTTTGTTAGTATAAGGGTTTCCATTATTTATTAAAAATGAATATTCTATTCCACCACCTCCTCCACCGCCACCACCTCCTCCATGGCAAACACCACAATCAACAGGGCAAGTAAGGCAGGTTTCTACATTGTTACAAGTGCCATCACCACAATAAATTCTTCTACTTAGTTTTATCCAGTCTGTTGTTACAATACAATCAGCACAAGAAAAATTTATTTCTCCTATGTTTGTACCAGTAGCTGTACCCAAAAAACGACCAGTAGAATCTATTGTGACTCCTGAAAAATTTACCCAACCAATATTTTTTCCCCAAGCATAACCAGTTAAATTACCTTCTGCATCATTTTTAACTCCACTATTTGCTGGGTTTAATTTTAACCAACCAAAATATTTGTTCCAAGCGTTTCCAGTTAATTCAGAATCAGTTACATGAATATTTCCACCCGTTGTTCCAAAATTTATCCAACCCATATTTTTTGACCAAGCAGACCCATTTACAGTGCCATCTTTTTCAAAAGCTAAAACAAAATCACCGAATATAAGCAGTGTTAAAGCAAGTGTCACTAAAAATAAAAATTTATAATTTAAAAATTTCACAGTTTACACAAATTATATTTCCTTGTTCCTGAAATTCAATCATTGATTTATTTTATCATAAAAAAACTTTGTCAACAACCCCCTAGGCTGTGGATAACTTTATTCGGGGGATGTCGGAGATCCCCCGAAATTTTCAATCTAAATTAACCTCACTAAAACTAAAATTATCACTTTTAGATTTATAATTTACCCAATTTTCGACCTCCTGTTTGCAACCGTTTTCTTTGTTTAACATCTCTAAAATAAAACCCCTACTAGTTACCGATGGAAAACTTTTATTACCAATATAGTCACCATAACTAGACCATTTATAACCTTCTAAAAATTTTAAAACATTTTCTTTATTCTTAATTCCATTTTTTTTCCAACTAGATTCTACAAAAGAAATTGGATTACAATGAATATACGCAAAAACATTTCTAAGTTGGCTATCATTTTCAATATGTACAGATTGAAAGGTGCAAAATAAATGACCTTTGCGGTTATATTTTTTATTAAAATAATTTGCATATCCTCCACCAATTTTTTTTATAAAGCTACTAATACCATTGTTTTTTATTTGCTTTACTAATAAATGAATATGATTTGACATTAGTACAAAAGCCAAAACTTCTACAAGATTTTCTCTTCCATTCATGGACAATAAAAGTTCGGGGGGTGTCGGAGATCCCCCTGTTTTTTCCTTTTCTCGTTTTTTTTCTACTACACGATCTCGCCTACGTTTCCATATTTCTATTGGATTTAAATTATTAAATTCATAAAGTGAAAAAATCCCACGAAAATGATCATTTTCATCAATAAAAATTGGCGTATCGCCAACAGACCGAATCATAACATGATAAATTTCGTTATTGGCAAATTGAATTTTTCTTATTGGCATAGTTTTAAGGTTCGGGGGATGTCGGAGATCCCCCGAGTTTTTATTTAGCGTAGTCTAATAGATATATTTTACCACTATACTTTTTAAAATTCAAATACTATACTGAAGAATATTTACAAGAAATGTTTGCTTGAAAAAACTTCAATTTTATGATAAAAAGTAAATATAAATTATGGAAAAGTTTAAAATTATAAGTAAAAATAAACTTGAAAACCTGCCCAACACAGCAGGAGTGTATTTATTTTTTGAAAAAATTACTAAAGCAACAAAAAAATCACAAGCCACAGGCTACTCACTACTCACTACTCACTACTCACTAAATCCTATCTACATTGGCAAAGCTATAAACATAAAAGACCGAGTTAAAAACCATTTTCAACAACCAAGTTACCGCGATAATTTGTTTATGAATTTAGTAGAAAAAATTGGGTTTATAAATACCAACTCTGAAATTGAGGCTTTAATTTTAGAAGCCAACCTAATAAAAACAAAACAACCAAAATTTAATGTTGTCTGGAAAGATGATAAAAACTTTTTTTATGTGGCCATAGAAAAAAATAAGCTGGGAATTCCATATATTTACATTACTCATCAACCAAACAAAAATTTAAAATTTGAGTATATTGGGCCATTTACTGATGGCGAATCTTTAAAAAATACACTTCGGGTTTTACGAAAAATATTTCCATTTTATTCCTCAAAAAATCATCCTAAAACAAGGTGCACATATTGCCATTTAGGCTTATGTCCAGGGCCTCAATTTACTGAATCTTTGCAGGGCGAGCCATATATTAATTTGCCGGATTATAAAAAGAATGTTAAAAGCTTAACTTTGATTTTACAAAACAAAAAAAATACAGCTTTAAATTTACTAAAAAAAGAAATGGCTATAGCCGTAAAAGAACAAAATTTTGAAAAAGCCAGCAAACTTAGGGATCAAATTTACAACTTGCAAAAGGTAATGTCCCATAGTGTCCTAACAAATTCAAATTGTCCTACCATTAACACTCCGCCTGCCCTAGCAAACAATAAACTGCCAGATTTGCGTAGTAATGACAGCTGGGGTAGGACAGAAAAATTATTACAAAAAATATTAAATATTTATGTTCCAATTTCTCGTATTGAGTGTTATGACATTTCTAATATTCAGGGCACTCTAGCCGTAGGGTCTATGATTGTTTTTACAAATGGCGCCCCAAATAAAAGTCAGTACAAAAAATTCCGCATTAAAATAAAAAATATACCAAACGACATTGCCATGCTTAAGGAGGTTTTACAAAGAAGGCTGTTGCATTCAGACTGGCCCTATCCAGAGATAATTTTAATTGATGGGGGGAAGGCTCAGCTTAATATTGGTATTAAAATAAAAAATATAAATAAAAAAACTCAAAACATTAAGGTAATTTCAATTGCAAAAGGTAAACAAGAATTGTTTATAGAAGATAAAAAAGACCCAATACCTTTAAAAAATTTACCACAAGAAATTTGTAATTTAATAAAAAACTTAGACGACAGGGCTCATAAATTTGCTATAACTTATCATATAAAGCTTCGTAAAAAATATCTTTTAAAATAAAAAGACGCAGGTGTTAATTGCGTCATAAAATTTTTACAAACTGGCTTTTTTTGATTCTGCTTTGATTACTTCTACAATTTTATCAAGTGGTAAGTTGCCTGTAACCACAGCGATCAGAATAATCTCACACAATTCATTGGCGCTTGTTCCTTTATTTATTTCAGTATTTCCGGCGTATCCATATTTAATTAAGTTGCCTATTTTTAAAAGCGCCAAATTGGTTGTATCATTTTCTTGACCAATAGCTTCGTGTAATACAATAAACCACTGATCAAGAGTCTCGGCTTCAATCCACATTCTTTTAAGCGCTAAAGAATATAATGCGCTGCCTCTTTGGGCTCTATAACGAACATTTCTCCAATCATTAAAAGTTTTAGCTGAATCTTCCATATTGGACAGAATTTTTGCTAAGTCTTTATTTTCTTTTAAAAAACAGTCAAAATTATCAACGCAATTATCAAATGTTGTAGCCATAAAACTCTCCTTTTGCAATAAAAAGAACAAAACACAATTTTAACTTATCACATAAACTAAAATTGTCAACTATAATATTTTTGGTTTTTTCTTGCTTATGATTAGAAAATTTGCTATAATTATGGCATCTTAAAATGAAGAAACTCTTTTCTAATATTATAAGTGGATTTACTGGACTGTGGTTAGCTGTTTTGTTTATACCAAAAGTTCAAATACAAATCCTAAATACTTCTAATTTTTTTGGTTTCCCTTTAACCAAAAATTGGCATATTTTTTTGGTTTTAGGAATTATTTTGGGTTTATTAAATTATTTTGTGAAACCCATTATTAATGGCATAACCTTGCCTTTAAGAATAATTACTTTAGGACTGTTTAGCGTAGTAGTTAATATGATCATAATTTGGTTTTTAGATATTATGTTTATAGAAATCTACATTCCATTTTGGATTCCACTATTAGAAACAAGTTTAATTGTCTTGGCAATTAATTTTGTTATTTTAAAAATTGTTAAAAATGATAATTAATATTAAATTTTAAAAATATGAATCAATTTCTATTTTATGCACAAATTATAATATCAGTGATTCTAATTATATTAATTGCTGTTCAACAAAAAGGAACTGCTTTGGGTTCTGCTTTTGGAGGAAGTGGAACAGGAGAATTTTATTCATCTAAAAGAGGAGCTCAAAAAAGATTACACCATGCTACAATAATAGCAACTACTCTTTTTTTAATTTTAGGTGTAGTTAACATTTTATTTTAAATGAAATTTAAATTTCCTACATTTTCTCAGTTTAAACAAATAGGAAAAACATTAAAAAAAAGCGAAAAAATAACGCTCTTAGTTTTTTTAATTTTAGCTTGTTTTAGTTTTATAATTTTGTCTATAAATATTTATCTAAACTCTACAAAAATTATTCCTGCTTTTGGTGGTACATATATACAAGGAGTGGTTGGTCAGCCAAGATTTATTAACCCAATTTACGGTGAAACCAATGATATTGACAGAGGTTTAATTAATCTTGTTTTTTCAGGATTAATGAATTATGACAAAAATGGAAATTTAGAAAAAGACCTAGTCTCTGATTACACAATTTCTACTGATGGAAAAGTTTATACTTTTACATTAAAAGATAATATTTTTTGGCACGATGGAGTCAAGTTAACGGTAGATGATGTTATATTTACAATAAATACAATTCAAAACTCTGGTTACAAAAGTCCCCTAAGAGCAAACTGGATAGATGTTACAGTTAAAAAAAGCTCGGCTAAAATTTTTACAATAACACTGGCTAATTCTTATAATGCATTTTTAGAAAACTGTACTCTAAAAATAATCCCAAAACATATTTGGCAAGACATTCTTCCAGAAAACTTTACTCTATCTTCTTATAATTTACAACCAATAGGTTCTGGAGCATTTAAATTTGAAAAAATAAAACAAACCTCAACTGGTTTTATTAAAAGCTTGGAACTTTCCACTAACAGAAATTTTTATAACAAAATACCATTTATCTCAGATATTTATTTTCAATTTTTTGAAAGCAAAGACAGTTTAATAAAAGCTGCCAATAAAAAAAATATTTCAGGATTTTCTCTTACATCATTAGACAATAACGACAAACTAGTGGCAGATAAAATAAAAGAAAATTGGATTGAATCAGAAAATTTTCTTAGTTATTCTTTTTCTATGCCACGATATTTTGCTATATTTTTTAATCCAAACTCAAATGGCGTAAAATCAAAAATTTTGACCGCTATAAACATAAAACAAGCTTTAAGTTTATCTATAGATAAAAATGAGATTATCAAGCAAATACAAAGCCAAACACTAGGAAAAATTTCTGCTGTTAATTCTCCAATTTTACCAGATTTTTATGGGTACAATCAGCCTACAAAAAACTATACTTTTGACCAACAAAAGGCAAATGAGTTATTGGATAAATCTGGATTTAAGTTAAATGCACAAAAACAAAGAGAAAAAATTGAAGAGAAAAAACCAGCCTTTCAATTTAAAACCTACTTATCAGTAAAATCAAAAGGCACAGAAGTTACAGAGTTACAAAAATGTTTAGGAAAATTAGAATTTTCTGCAGATCTTGCAGGAGAAACAAATGGAACTTATGGGTTAAAAACAGAAAAAGCAGTTAGTAGTTTTCAGCAAAAATATTTGCCAAACGAAAAAACCACAGGCGAAGTTGGATCTGCTACAAGAAAAAAACTAAATGAACTGTGTATATCTTCACCAACAGAATCTACAATTTTAAAAATTACTTTAACTACTATAAATCAACCACAATTGGTTTTGGTCGCAAATACTATAAAAAATTATTGGCAAACAGTTGGTGTAGAAGTTGATGTTCAGGCACTGTCTTTGCAAGATTTAAAAACCGTCATAAAAGACAGGTCTTATCAAGCGCTTTTGTATGGTGAAGCTTTGGGTTCTTTACCAGATCTTTATCCATTTTGGCACTCAACACAAATTAATGATCCAGGACTTAATTTGTCTGAATATCAAAATAAAACAGCTGATGATTTATTAAAGTCTGCAAGAGAAGAATCAGATCCTTTAAAAAAACAACAAGCCTATGAAAAACTACAAGACATTATAGTTGGTGATTTTCCTGCAATATTTTTATATAATCCAGATTATATTTATTTAATTTCTAACAAAGTACAGGGTATAGACACAATAAAAATAATTGATCCAGCAAAAATATTTTCTAATATTTCTAGTTGGTATATAAAAACTAAAAGAATATTTAAATAAAATGGAATTTAATTTAACAAAAGTTACTAGAGACACAAGAAAATTAAATGACATTGCCAGCGTTATTTATGACAAAGCTTGGCTTAAAAATGCTGAAAATTTTGATTTATATTACATGTACCGTGGCTTAGAGGAAAAAGATGGCCTGCGTTATGACATAACTATTACTCCAGCTAAAATGTTGGGACAAGAGTTTGTAAAAACTAAAGGACATTATCACGCTGGAGCTTGGCAAGAAGCATATATTGTTTTAAATGGAAAAGCTATTTATTTAATGCAGAAAATTGGTAAAGATGGCAATATTGAAGATGTTTATGCAGTAAAAGCAATTGCTGGCAATGTAGTAATAATTCCTCCATTTTATGGGCATGTCACCATAAACCCAAGCAAAACAGAAGAGCTAAAAATGGCTAATTGGGTAAGCAAAGATTGTAAAAGTGATTATTCTTTATTTGAAAAACAAAATGGTGCTTGTTATTTTTACTTAGACAATGATGTTTGGCAAAAAAATCTAAATTATCAAAATACTCCAGAGCTTCGTTTTGAAAGCCCTGACAAACTTCTTCCAGAAGACTTAAGCTTTCTTAAAAATAATTAAACTACTTTGGCCCGGGTGGTGAAACTGGCAAACATGCCAAAATAAAAAAATGAAAAATCCCGAGAAACAAATTGATACAGATGAAGGCGATAGAGAACAAAGAGCTAATGGACTTTTAAGATTTTTAAATTTCGCAAAAAATATAGAACCATTAGAAGGCAGAAGTTTTGAAGAGGCTTTTGACACAGAAGAGCATAAACGAGAATTTATATCTAGCCTAGATGCCGAAGGTTTTATTGCATTATTAAATGGATTAAACGGAATTTTAAGAGACAAAGATAAAAAAGATTGGGCAATGGATGGGAAATTTGTTGGCGTAAAAGGTAATTTTTTCCTATCCCCTTTCTTAGAAGATAAGCCGGAGTTAATCGGCCAAGTGCTTTCCGCTATGCAAAGAATGAATAGTGAAGGTAAAAGTTTAGATGATATTGCCGTCCTTGTGGCTTCTTGTATAAACGCAATTCACCCATATGCAAATGGGAACGGAAGAACAAGCAGATTTGTTTATACAGTAATAGCAAATAATGAAAAACAATTAACTGAAAACCAACGCGAAAAAGTGCTTTTAGATTCAGGCAGAGATTTAATAGATGTAAACCCTGCAAGTGTTCAAAATAAAATCCTTAATATTGTCAGCAATAATGCTGGATTAAATGATAAAGAAGTTAATCCTAATAATTTGCAAAGAATTTTTGCGCATAAGTTAGAATTAAATGATAAAATTCCCGAAGAAGAAAAAGATATTTTATCTATTCTTTTTAAAGGCGACAGACAGCGTTTATTTTTGGCACTTTTTGAATTTCTAAAAGGAAACCCCAATACAGATAATTATATCAAAGATAAAAAAGACAAAGGATTTGATTTTTCCTCAATTGATATAAACAAGTTGCTGGCTGATTTGAGCAAAGAAGAAATCGAAAAAATAATAGAAATATATAGAAGAATTAAAGTGGAAGAAGTAAAAATTCTCATTGATTGCATAGAAAATCCAGAAAAGCCAGAATATAAAAAAGAATATGATGGCAAACAAATGTCGCTTAAAGAAATTATTGAAGATAACATTGATAGAGTAGAAATAATGAGAAGGGTTGATGAAAATATAAAAAAAATGATAGAAAGACAGATACAATTGGATAAAAAATAATATTCGAAATAATTATGAAGCCAAAAGGTAAGCCGATAAAATGGGATTCCAATATTGCTTATGCAGTCGGTCTAATTACTACTGATGGTAACTTATCTCCCGATGGAAGACATATTTGCATGGTTTCCAATGATATCCAACTCCTAGAAACCTTTAGGAATTGTTTAAACTTAAGTAATAAAATATGTCCAAAGCGAAGTGGTTATACAGGATTAGAGACTTCTCATAAAATCCAATTTGGAAATGTAATTTTTTACAAATGGTTATTAGATTTAGGATTAACACCAAAAAAGTCTAAAACAATTAATAATCTTAAAATACCAGACGAGTATTTCTTTAATTTCTTACGGGGACATTTAGATGGTGATGGCTATATAAGAAAATATCAAGATAAAGTTTTTCCAAAAAGCCAGCGCCTATATTTAAATTTTTATTCCGCAAGCGCAATGCATTTACAATGGCTACAAAAAAGCATTAAAAATTTATCAGGTGCTAACGGAAAAATAAGTAAAAAAACTAACGAATATGTTTTAATCTATGCCAAAAAAGAATCATTAAAATTAATCCCTTTAATATACCCAAACAAAAACGTTCCTCGCTTACAGCGTAAATATGAAATTGTAAAAGAGTTTATTTAAAAAAATGCCGAGGTGATGAAACTGGCAAACATGCACGGTTCAGAGCCGTGTGCCGTAAGGCTTGCGGGTTCAAGTCCCGCCCTCGGCACCACAAGTATGAATTTATCAGATTATAAAAATTTAATAGAAGAAAATCCAGTTGCTTTTGTAACTATTACCAAAGGAAATAAACCAAATATTATTGGTACGGCTTGCGCTAAATTAGTTTCTGAAAATGAAATTTTGCTGACTGATAATTATATGAACCAAACCATTTTAGACATAAAACAAAACAATAATGTTTGTTTAGCAGTTTGGGATAAAAATCTAAAAGGATGTAAGATTGTCGGAACTGCAGAATATTTTGATTCTGGAAAATGGAAAACTTTTGTGGAAAATTTGAAAGAAAATGCTGGATTACCTGCCAAAGGTGCAATCTTAATTAATATTACAAAAGTAATTCCATCAAAATAAAAAAAATAAAA
>CAIWKF010000034.1 GCA_903913175.1 Candidatus Staskawiczbacteria bacterium | reverse complement strand
TTTTCTAAAAAATAAAACTTTTCTAATTCTTCTTTTATATCAGAAATTTCTTGACTAACTTCTTTGGCTTTATTTTGGTTTTCCCAAAAATTCACATTTTGTGTTTCGTTTTCTAATTCTTGCAGTTTTTCCTTTTTTTCTTGCAAATCAAAGATGGTCCATCAATTGATGGATTTTAATTTCTAGATCTTTAATTTTTTCTTCAATATTTATCATTTTTCTAAATTTATTTTATCATGTTTTTAAGAAATAAAAAAGGTCGGTGCGTAATTGCAAAGATGCAGTCGCACACGACCCATTTGGCAAGAGAAATGCTTTACTTTTTTAATGATCCACATAAGTTCACAGATTACTGCCGTGTTAAAGTAATCTGAATACGACCACTAATCAATAAGTGTTGTCATCTAAAACGCATAACCAGACAACATAGTCACTTATTGGTAAGAGAGACCCCTCTTTTCAAGCATATCATCAATTGCCTACCGCATTTTTCATATGCGTTATACTATCACATTTAAGGAATATATCAACATAATATTTAATATGAGCCAGTGATCGGAATCGAACCGATGACCTATTCTTTACGAAAGAATTGCTCTACCAACTGAGCTACACTGGCATAACTTACTTTTCTACAACAAATACAAGTTCTGTGTTAAACAAAATTTCCGAAATTTTCCAACCCTGGTTTTCAACTAAAAACATAAAACTATTTCTATAAAATTCAACCATTCCCTTTTCTTTGCCACCAATGCTTCTTATTGGGAAAGACACAACTATATATTTACAATTCTGTTTTTTTAAAACTTCTATACTGCTTCCTTTTTTTTGATGCTCTAAGCATGGTAATAATTTTAACATAAAAACTACATCTGCGTCTTCAAATTCATCTAAAAATACATCACCCAAAGCAAATTCTGCCTTTGTCGCACAATGAATACTATTAAGTGCTAATTTTAAAAATTTAATTTCTTCTTCATCAATGTCATAAGCCTTATAAGTTGTTGTACTTGGCAGGCTCATCCAAGGAATTGTTAAAGGATTTAACCCACAAGCATGATCTATTATTGAGTTTGGGATTCCTGTAATTGCAAAAATCTTTTTATAAAACTCTTCTAAAACACCAACTCTTTCTTGCACTGAAGATTGTAATCTTAAAATTGGTAAAATAATGCTTCTAGAGTGCTCATTTTGCAAAAAAACTTCTTGCAAATTGCTATTTAATTGCAATTTTTCAGCTTCTGTTTCTATTTTGTTTAATATTTTTTCAAAGTCTGGCCTTGAAGAATAATAAGCCCCCCAAATTTGATGCAGTAAATTTTTAGCCTCATTCTCTGCTCGTTTTTCCCCAAAACGCACAATACAATCAGCCACAATTCTTTCAATTGTTTTTATATAAACAGACCCGTATTTTTTAGAATTTTTTATATTTTCTACAATTTTTTTCATAATTAAAAATTTTTTTGAGCGGGATACCGGAATCGAACCGGCGCCCTAACCTTGGGAAGGTTATGTACTACCATTGTACTAATCCCGCATAAACTTTATCAAAACTTGCTTTTAAACCATTGCCAAGTATCCCCAATCCATGAAAACCATTTTTTAGAAATATTTTGTTCTTCTGATTGTATTGTTTCTTGTTTAGAAAAAACAAAACTTACAACCTTTTCTCCTGCTTTTTGCATATCAAGCTCTTCTCTTGCAACTTTTTCCATATAATTATCATCAGTTGACTGCGCTATTCCCTTTTCTAAATTTTTATTGCTTTTTTCAATGTCAATAACTTGATTTTCTAAACTAAAAATTTGTTTATTTAATTCCCTCTTTTTTTCACTTATTCGCATATTGGCAATAATCAATAACACACAAATAGCTAAAACTAAAATACCTATTAAAAATAAAAAAAAAGCATTTATTACAGGATAGATCTTTTGTTTTTTCTTAAAATCTGTTACCATATAAATATAATATAATTTACAATAAAAATTATGAAATCT
>CAIWKF010000033.1 GCA_903913175.1 Candidatus Staskawiczbacteria bacterium | reverse complement strand
TAATATTAAATTTTTTATGGAACAATATCCAATCCCACAGTTTATTGAACAAGAAGGAAAAATCGCTTTCTTTATTAGTTTTCGTCAATTTTTTTATTTAATTGGAGCGGGTGTTTTATGTTTCTTTTTATTTTACCTTTTACCTTTTTTCCTTTTTGCAATCTTTTCTATTATAATTTTTGTTATTTCTCTTGTGTTGGCTTTTGGAAAAATAAATGGCATGCCAATTTTAGATATTATTTTAAGTTCTTTTGGTTTTTTGGCTGGCTCAAAAAATTATATTTGGCAAAAAAAAGAATCTCCATATCCTTATAAAACAATTAAAAGAATTGAAATAAGAAAAATAGAAGAAGGCCCTGTTTTAAGAACCCAAAATAGCCAATTAAGAAAAATGCACACACAAATTGAAACGCGTAGTGAAAATAAATAAAATTAAGAATATACAAAATGACCAATAATGCTACTCAAGATTTTTTAGAAATACAAGATATTAGAGAAGGTGTTTTATTGTTAAAAAATAACTCCATTAGGGGCGTTTTAATGGTTTCTTCTTTAAATTTTGCTTTAAAATCCGAAGAAGAGCAGTCTGCTATTATTTATGCTTATCAAAGCTTTTTAAACTCTTTAGACTTTTCCTGTCAAATTATTATTCAGTCTAGAAATATAAATATAACTCCATATTTAGACAGTTTAAAAGACCTAGAAGAAAAACAAACTAACAGTTTACTAAGAACCCAAACATCTTCATATAGAGAGTTTATTAAAGAAATGGTTTCTGGAGATATGGTCATGACTAAAAATTTTTATATTGTGGTCCCATATAATTTAATGGAAATTTTTGGAGTTGGCGGTGGGGCAAAAAGGTCTAGTATTATGCAGGCTTTTTCAAATAAAAAAGATAGCTCTGGTACTGCCATGAAAGACGATGACTTTGAGCGATGCAAAACTCAACTTTGGCAAAGAATGGAATTTTTAGCTTTAGGATTAAAAAGGTGTGGCCTTGAAGGGGTCCCATTAACAACCCCAGAGTTAATTGAGCTTTTTTGGTCAATTCACCATCCAGATCAAGCAGAAATAGGATATTACCCAGAAATATTGCCAGAACTTCTAAAATAATTTTTATAATTTAAAAATATTATTATGGATTTTTTAAACAAAATTTTAGGAAAAAAGAATGACAATCTTACAGAGAAAATTTTTGAAGAAGAAAAATTTGATGTAAGAGATATTATTGCCCCGCCTTATGTGGGCATTACTCAAGACTATATAAAACTTGGAGACAGGTTTGCTAAATCTTTTTTTATTTTTTCTTATCCAAGATATTTAAATACTGGGTGGTTTTCTCCTGTAATTGATTTAAATGTACCAATGGATATTTCTTTTTTTATACATCCTGTAAATTCAGAACAAATTTTAAAAAAATTAAGAAAAAAAATTACAGAAGTTTCCTCTGAAATTATTGAAAGAGAAGAAAAGGGGCTAATAAGAGACCCTTCTTTAGAAATTTCATATAAAGATATTGAAAATTTGCGAGACAAGTTAATGACTGCCCAAGAAAAAATGTTTAGATTTGGTTTATATATCACGGTTTATGAAAGATCGGAAAAAGAACTACGAGAAACAGAATTAACTTTACGCTCAATTTTTGAATCTCGCTTAATTTATATAAAACCTGCTTTATTCAGACAAAAAGATGGCTTTATTTCTTCTAATCCTTATGGCATGGATTTATTAAATGTCCACACGCCAATGGACACAGAGCCTCTTTCAACCTCCTTTCCTTTTATTTCTTTTGATTTAAGCTCTAATGAAGGAATTTTATATGGAGTAAATAGACATAATAATTCTTTAGTTTTATTTGATAGATTTAGTTTAGAAAATGCTAATTTAGTTTGTTTTGCCAAATCTGGCTCTGGAAAATCTTATGCTATAAAGCTAGAAATTTTAAGATATTTAATGCAAGGAGTAGATGTTATTATTATTGATCCAGAAAATGAATATGAAGCTTTAGCAGAAGGAATTGGTGGGGCGTTTTTTAAAATTTCTTTAACTTCAGAAAATCATGTTAATCCTTTTGATTTGCCAGTTCCCGGACCAGGGGACGACCCAGAAGACATTTTAAGATCAAATGTTATTAATTTAGTAGGATTATTAAGAATTATGCTTGGTGGCCTTTCGCCAGAAGAAGATAGTATTGTAGACGAAGCCTTAACCCAAGTTTATGCTATACGCGATATAACTGCGCAATCAGACCCTGCAACATGGAAAGACAAAACCCCATTAATGTCAGATTTTACAGAAATTTTAGAAAGCATGGCTGGCGCTGAATCACTAGTTATTAGATTAAAAAAATATATTAAGGGAACTTTTTCTGATTTTTTCAACCAGCAATCAAATATAACCATAGATAAAAATTTGGTAGTTTTTGGAATAAGAGATATGGAGGAAACTTTAAAACCAATGGCTTTATACATTATTATGAGATATGTTTGGAATATTGTAAGATCAAATTTAAAGAAAAGAATTTTGGTGGTAGACGAGGCTTGGTGGCTCATGCAATCTGAAGATGGGGCTTCGTTTTTATTTGGCTTGGCAAAAAGAGGCAGAAAATACTATTTAGGAGTAACTACAATTACACAAGATGTAGAAGATTTTATGAATTCAAGTTACGGCAAAGCCATAGTATCTAACTCATCACTGCAATTATTATTAAAACAATCTACTGCTACTATTGATATTGTACAAAAAACTTTTAACTTAACTGATCAAGAAAAATATTTATTACTTGAAGCTGCTGTTGGAGAAGGGTTATTTTTTGCTGGTAAAAAACATGTAGCAATTTCCATAGTGGCAAGCTTTACAGAAGATAAAATTATTACTACCAAACCAAATGAAGTAAATGAAAGAAATATAGCCAAATCAAAAATTGCAAACGCTAAAAATAATTAAATTTAAAAAAAGTAATATATTTTTATGAGCGATGAATCAAGTCTAACATCTCCAGAAGGAGTTTTGATGCTTTGCATAGCTGCTTGTTTAGATGGGTTTGGCTTTGTTCTTGCTATATTTGGAACCTGGTTTGCAATTGATGATTATGGGGTTTTGGATATATTTGGAATTTTAATTATTGGTGGCTGGTTTTTAATAAGGGGCCTCGGGACTTCTTCTATAAAAGATAAAGTCAAAAAAACTTTGAAAAGATTTATTGGAGCTAGCGTTGTGGAAATTATTCCTATTATTGGCGGACTTTCACCGTCGTGGACATGGCTTGTTTGGAAAGAATTGGGCGGGATGAGTGGTGGCAGTAGTGGTCAACAAGAAGAGTCAAAAGAAGGCCAAGAAAATCAAGAAAAACCAACTCCAGGTTTGCCACAAAAAGATACTTTGCCCACAGAAAAAAAGTAATTTAATAACAGCATAACACTAATTTTAAATTTTAATTGAATTTTTTAATGCTTAAATTTTTAAACATTTAGTCATTTAAATTTTATTTAAAATTTAAAATTTAAAATTAAATACTTGTATTTTCATTTTAAAAAAAATTTACTCTTGCTATTTACTTTTCTCACATTACTAGTTTTTCCAGTAGCGGTTTTTGCTTTAGAAACAATTTACCCAGATATTATGGGAATGTCACTCACTAGTAACTCTGAATTAACAGATTATGTAAAATACTTTGTAAACATTGCCATTGGTTCTGCTGGGATTTTAGCTACGGCAAGCATGGTTATTGGTGGAATATTTTATTTAATATCACGAGGAATTGGAAAATATACTGGTATGGGCCTAGAATGGGTAAAATCTGGATTATTAGGAATGGTGCTATTAATATGTGCATATTTAATTTTATATACCATAAACCCTGCCTTAATTTCTCCTATGCTACAGAAATTAATTCCTATTCCTGGGTTTATGATTAATCAAAATATAGAAAAACAGGGTTTGCCAGTTATTTCTTATCAAGAAATTCCATTAGGAAAATTAACTGAAACTGTTTTATCTAAAGAAATTAATTGTTATGATTTTGATGATTCTGGGGACCCAATACAAAATAAAACTAAAACAGATTCCGGCGAAGAAGTTGATGGCCCAACTTTTTTAGTTCACGATAGAGCCGACTGTTTAGCAAAATTAAACTTTGCCCTTGAAAAAAAATCTGTAATAATAGCAAATTTGTCAAAAAAAATAGTTGAATTAATGAATAATTGCGGGTGTGCAAATAGCTCTGGATGTGAAACACCAACTGGAGTAAAGTGCCCATCCCTTCCCGCAGGCGATTGGCTAGTAGGGCAAAAATGTAGCGAACCGCTTGGCTGTCAGTGTAAAACTCCTTCTACCTGTGCTTTGCCATCTACCGAATATACAATGTGCCCAGCTGGTACTAAGCAAAAAATAGAACATGGACCCATACAATTAGATCCTTTAAAAAATATCTCTTTAAATGTTACTTTTTCTTCTCCTAAAAAATCAATACCAAATACTTTTAGTACATTTGCTTGTTCTCCCGATGCCTTGGGTAATAAAAAATATAAAGGCTTAGATGAGTTTAGAACAAAAATTACAGATCCATCTATTTATATTGAAAAACAAATTAATATTAATAACAAGACAGTAGCTATAATTAATCAGCAAAATTGGGACAACTTAAAGCTTATTGAACAAATAATGTATTTAAAGGATAAAATTAAACAAATTTCAGATGATGTCCAAAAAGATTTAAATAATTTAGAAACAAGCAAAAATACTTTATCTTCATCAAGTTGTTATTTGGCTAAACCTTATGTTGAACTTTTAAAAACAGTTGAACAAACTAACAATAAAGAAAAACTTATACTTATAGAAAAAACATATGACCAATATACTGGTTCTCCTGTTGATGTTTCTAAATATTGCTCAGGCTATAATTATTTAAACTCTGACTGCCAAACTTCCTGTGAAAACATTTGCCCTGTTTCTAGTTTACAAAATGCACAAGCATATAAAACTTGTCGTGTTTGTTCGCTAAACTCTCCTCCTTCTTGCTTGCAAGAACAAAAAACTTGTATGACGCAAAAAATAAATAGTAGAAAATGTAATCCAAATTCTCAAGGTTTTAATACTTTTAATGACTGTATGTCTTCTTGTAAAAATAAATGTTCTGATAATTGTTCTGCAAAATATGTAAATTGTAATTCTAGCACAAGTAATGCTTGTGACTCTTGTAAGGCAGAGGCAAGAAATACAATTACGCCTCAAATTAGATGCGACGATAGGGAAATGTATTTTTGCACTACTAGTTATAAAAAATGCTTAGGCGCCTGCCCTTTGGGTTCTCAAAATTGGACATGCACTACTAGTTGTTCAAATATATTTCGCGTTTGTGAGGCTGGTGCTTGCGTAAAAGACCAAATTAGTGAATTAAAATGCCAAACAACAAATGAAATAGTAAATTGTGATCAATTTAAGGCTTGTCAAGATAATTGTAATACCAATTCTCAATGTTTATTAGAAAACCAGGATAAATGTCTTTATAATTATTCTGCTATAAAAAATTGTGCTGACAAAAATCCAGAGCAAGATGGTCTAAAAAATTGTATTGATAATTCTTTACTTTGCCGTCTTGGTTCTGAGCAAAACGCTGGTTATACAGATTGTCTTTCAAAAGCTAGGGCTTTAGAAGGAAAAAGTTTTTCTTCTTCTGATTTATATCGTAAAAATTATTCTTACCAAAAATGTCACGATTTTTTTAGCAGTTCTTTGGGCACATTTGCCGATGGCGCAAGTTATTGTAAATATCCTGAAACTGCCAAGTGCCCCACTTCTTCAGACTGCCCACAATGCCCTTGTGGTACAATTATTCAACCACCAGATACTACTTCTGATTCTTATGCTTCTTTAGATAAAAATGATTACAGGGTTACCAGCGGTGAATGTGGGGAATATGTTTATAATGATGATCCTTTAACTTTTTATTGTAAAAAAGATTATTGGAACGACCCTACAGAAAAAAGTGATAAACCAGTTGGCACAGAAAGAGTTTGCACTAAAAATAATGAAATACCAATTGGGCAAACAGTAGATAATACAATGCTTTGGGGGCAAAATTTTGCTAATGAAATAAATAATTTGCTTTCAGCTACAAATGAATATATCGGCCGGCTTCAAGAAATTGGGCAGGAAAAAGGCTATTGCGAATGTGGTAGTACTTGTGGCGCCGGAGAATCAACTTGCAACGCTGACTGCACTGTTGTAGAAATACCAAATGAAGACGGAGAAATAATAAAATCTTGTATGAAGGGCAGCTGTTCTGGAAATCCTTGTTTAAAAATGATTAATTTGTTATTAGGAAAATCAAGCACAGCAAGTTGTCCAAAAGGAGTAGAAATTAAAGGATTAGAATGGTACCAAAAACAATTACTATTTTTCTATAATAAAATAAGTGATTTTGTAATTAAATCTAGAACAGATATTGTTAAACAATTAACTTTTTCTAGAGAAAAAACTAACCAGTGTAGTGTGGTTAGCAAGGCTTATGACGCAACCAAAGAAACAAAAATGATAAATTGCACTAGAGTTATAGATGAAATTATTTCTCCAATTTCTGAAGGTAAAATAATAATAAATAGTAAAGAAATAAATTATCCTTGCTATGGAAAAACTTTAGGAGATATTATTGGCTCTGGTTATAATTATTCTACAGACTATTCTAATCCAAGCGAAAATATAATTCCACAGACCGATAATTGGTTTTGTTGTGAGCAATATATTAAAGTAGAAAAAAAATAATAAATCGTTAATAATTAAAATATAATTTAAAAAAATATGAAAAAACTAAAAAATAATACTGTTTTTTGTTTTGTGGCCTCTATATTGGTTTTGTTTTTCATAAAAATTAGTTTTACCTTGGCTGCCAGTAAGCTTGAATCAGTTTATCCACAAATTCCTGGTTTAATATCACCATCGGAGACTTGCACCGTAGAATGTATGTCTCAGTATGTTGGTTATTTTTTTGGATTAGGTATTTATTTGGCTGGAGCATTGGCGGTTATATCTTTAGTTTTTTCTGGAATTCAGCTTATGATAGGTACTATAAACCCAGAAAGTGCTACTAATGCCAAAGACAGAATTAAAGGATCAACTTTAGGTCTTGTTCTTTTAATGGTCTCATTTTTAATACTAAACACCATAAATACTACTTTAGTTGCTCCAACTCTAACTGCTTTACCAGGAGTAGCTGGAGTTTTTTATACCAATGGACCTGAAAATAAGCCTTCTCCACAAAGTGAGGGCGATACTAGCAATATTATTACAGGATTTGAAAATTTAAAATATATTTGCAATGACGCAAAAACTGCTCCAAAACTTTTAGTTTGGCTGTACCCAGAAAAAAATTTTTCTGGTTACGATGGAGCCACCACACAAGAGGTTGAATGTAATAAAACATTATCACTATCTAGCTCAAAATCATTCCAGACTTCTTTTAAAACACCTGGTGTTTATTTTTATTCTGGTTCTGATTGTTCTGGTTTTAGTTCCCCTGTTGTACTAACAAGTGGAAAAATAAATTATGATTCTTCTAAATATGCATTAAGTTCTATAAAGGTGGTGAACGACCCAAACAATACTTATTATGGGGTTATTGTTCATGAAACTATTGATCCTACTGATATTGGAAAGTGCCAAGAACCAATTCTTGTTGATACAGATGAAGAGTGTATAGATTTAACTGTTAAAGTTGGATCTGCTGATATTTTTATTTATAACAAACAATCTGTTTCTGACGTCTCTTCGGGTGATGGGGTAATTTTTTATGATAATCCTTTTGGTTGGAATGCTGGGGCAAGAGCAGGA
Source organism: Candidatus Staskawiczbacteria bacterium (assembly GCA_903913175.1). Lineage (GTDB taxonomy): Bacteria > Patescibacteriota > Minisyncoccia > Minisyncoccales > Staskawiczbacteraceae > XYB1-FULL-32-11. Next base: position 1,175 of record CAIWKF010000033.1, on the reverse strand, counting down.
GAATCAGTGGTTGATGGCAAAGATATAGACCCTGAAAAAATAATAGATGTAGGGGATTTGGTTTTTGACTACACATATACTTATGTTTCGCCAGAAGAACAAGCTTTATGTGCTGATCCAACAACTGGAATACCTACGTTTAACTCTTGTCAGGGCTCAATAGAAATTAAGGGTAATTATCTTGTAGCGAGTTATAGTAATTCTAGCTTTTGCCAGGTTTTTAGCCAAGATGTAGAAAATTTAAACAGTGAGAAATCAATTAAAAATATTACAGGAGAAAAAATAAAAACAATTGATATTATTGCCACAAAATAAAATAAATAATTATTAACAAATAGTGAATAAAAATAAACAAAAAATATTATTTTTCTTTTTCTGCGGAATTTTTATTTTATCTGCTGGTTTTTGTTTTGCAAAACTTGAAGCAACTTACCCACCCTTAATTGATGGTAGAACTTTGGCCTCTGACACTCCTTTGCCAGAATATTTAAAATATGTTTTTGATATGGGCATGGCCATTGGGTTTGCTGCAGTTTTTTATTCTTTGGCTTATGCCGGAGTTTTATATTTGCTTTCTCCTGCTTTACCCAACACTCAAAGCATGGCTAAAGATAGAGTTGAGGGGGCACTTTCTGGAATGTTAATTTTAATTTTTACCTATTTAATGCTTGTCACCATTAACCCACAACTGGCTTTTTTTAAAGGTGATCCTTTAACCCCCATTCCCCCGCCCCAAGACCAAGGCAAGTCAGCAGGGGTTTATTTTTATGAAAACAACAACTGCAGTGGTGATGAGGCTCAAGCTCAAATTTCAAATATTAATGATTTAGGAGATTTAAGAAATAAAGTAAGCTCAATAAAAATTGTAAACAAGGTTGACCAAGAATATATAGCTATTGCCTATGATCTTATTGGGTTAAGTGGAAAATGCAAAGAAATAGATTCTGGGGTCCCGTGTGACTCAAAATCAATTGCTGCGTGGCCTACTTCAGCCTCAATACACAAATATGACTATACCCCAGAAGGAGATGGCGTATATATATATTATAATTCTTTTTTTAATAAAGAAGGTGGTTATTATATGTTTAAAGTCATTTCCAACTTAAATCTTTTTAAATACTTTCTCTTTTTTTTAAAATAGTTGTATCCATACCTGTATCAGATTTTTCGCATCG
>CAIWKF010000032.1 GCA_903913175.1 Candidatus Staskawiczbacteria bacterium | reverse complement strand
GGATGAAGCTCAAGCAACAGCTCTTCTTTTAAATACTCTTTAATATCTATAATTATTTTTTTTAAATATTCTTTGTTAGTATGCACAATAACAATATCATCTACATATCTTCCATAGTATTTACACACAAGTTTGTATTTTACAAAATGGTCAAACTCATTTAAATAAATATTTGCAAACAATTGTGATGTTAAATTTCCAATTGGCAAACCTTTATTTTCTTTAGAAAAAAATAAACTTTTAGATTTTGGCAGTCCGTGCCAATTTTCTTTATTCCCTTTAATTTTACAATTTTTTGTAGGATCATTAAATATGATTTTATAAATAAGTCTTAAAATAAAAGCAATATTTACATTTATTGGCAAAATATTATTCTGTGGCTGGAACGGAGATGATATCTGCTTTTTAAGTGTGTTTTCAATTTTTTTATATAAAATATGTTTGTCTATAGACATAAAATACCCTTTAATATCAAGTTTAAGCACATAACAATCCTGCTTATAATTTTTAGAACAAGAGCAAATAAAATGATTTAATCTTTTAATACCATACAAAGTTCCTTTGCCAATTCTACAGCTATAAATATCATTTAAAAATAATCTTTCAAAAATTGGACTAATGTAATTATAAATTAAGTGATGCACAATTCTGTCTCTAAAATCAGCTGCAAAAATTTCTCTTTTAACTGGCTTAAAAGATATAAAACAAATACTTTTACCAATTTTATATGTTTCTGTTTTAATTTCATTATAAAGCAAAAAAAGTTTTGATTCATAATCAATTTCAAATGCCAACGCATTTATTGTAGATCGCTTATTTTTTCTGGCATCGTAGTATGCTTGAAATAAATTGTACAAAAGTTTTTTGTCTTCCATTTTTATTTTTAGGTTGTAACTCTCTGCGACTATTGACAGCGTTATATAATTTGCTACAATGAATTTAATAACAGTACCCTGAGGTAAAAACTCAGGGCTTTTTTTGTCTAAAAGAATCACTCTAAAATTATTTCGTTCTTAACATCTTCTAAAAATATGTGCCAGCACTGCCTTATTTCCCAACCCATGTTTTTTTGATAAGCAATAAAAATAATATTCTTCTTTTTTTCTCTTGTAATATAATTTTTAAGTTCTACAAAATCGCTGTCTCCACTAACCACAATTACAACATCAAGATTATCAATACTTCTTACAATATCTAAAACAATTTCAATATCCATATTCCCTTTTTTAATTACCCCGCCAGCTACTAAAATATATTTCAACTCCTTACTTTTAACATTTACAATATTTTTAACTTTTTCTAAAAACTTTTGACTGCCGTGAAAAGCAATGTCATTTTTTATAGGCATAGCCAAATAGTAATTTATAAATCTTAAATCACAAAAGTTACTAATTAATTTCTTTAATTTTTCTAAATCAATCTGCCAGCCATATTTTTGGCGACCATGAAATAAATTTGCTCCATCGCAAAAAATTCCAACCCTTTTACCTCTTAGTTTTTCTAAAATTTTATAATAATTTTTTTTGTCTTCCATTTTTATTAAATTTTTAAAAACAGATTACACAGATTATTACACTTAATCTGTGTAATTGATGTTTTTATACCAGTTCTTTAAACAGCGGACAGAAAACCCGTTTGCATGATCATTTGCGTTCCTGTTAACTGTAGGATTACCTGAGTTCAAGTTCCTATTCCACGCAGAGCCCACTGACTGCAATGACGACCAAAAGTTCGTGTTTGAAGTAAGATTGTTGAATGAACCATCGGTATTGCGGTTGCCTGCAAGTATAAAGCTATAATAATCACTTTATTCTTTTTACCATTCTTAAGCGAATGATAAAAAATTATATTCCTCAAATACATAAATACATATTTGAGAGGATTATTGAACTGATGAAATGGCTCACTTGCATTTGCCTTGGCAAATGCAATTCCGGCCATAGCATAATTAATTACTAAATTTAAACGACTTTTGCCATGCTGTAAGTTGCTTTGAAGCTGATTCTATTTTTTCATTAAGCTGTACAAATTTCTCAACATTAATTTGTTTAAGATCCTTAATTAACCGCAAATACAATTTAACCACCTCTGCATTTTCTCTGGCTTTTTGAATAAGCGGTTCCTTTTCTGTGGTACTGTTTGCTCTATATATATTGGTTATCATTTCAATAGCTTCTTTTTTTATACTTTCTCCAATTGTATATTTATAATCCCTATTAAAATTCTTTACAAAAATAAATAAATCAACTAGCAAATCATAACTTACTTTATATACTGGAAGATAATTATATATAGCCATAATGTTATTTTATTATTTTATTTGTGACAAAATAGAAAAATAGGAAAATAGACGGATCTCAGTTCTTTAAACAGCGGACAGAAAACCCGAAAGCATGATCATCTGCGTACCTGAAAACTGTAGGATAACCTGAGGCCAAGAACCTACCCCACGCAGAGCCCACTGACTGCAATGACGACCAAAAGAACGTGCCTGAAGTAAGAATGCTGAATGAACCATCGGGATAGCGGTAGCCTGCAAGTAAGCCATTAAACCCTGAGGTGCCTCCTGCGCCGGTTTTTAGTTTTGTACCTGCGCTAGAGCATTCCCATGTTCCGTTTCTTGTGGCACTACAAGCTTGACCGCTGTCTTTTAAGTAGTTTTCTAAGGTGTATTGCTCGGTGTCTGTTGGTATATGCCAACCTGTAGGGCAAATGCCTTTGTCACCTTCTGTTGTGCTTCCACACATGGCTTGATCCCATTGGTATAAGCCTCCATAGGTAGTGCAGTTGGCTTCATTGTCAGAATAACAATACTTTTCAATTGAAGCACAGCTGGTGCCTTGGTTTTTGAGTGTATCGCCACCTGTTGTGCATACACCCGCATAACCGTTGGTGCAAGAGGTTATTTTAGTTCCTACATTTAGGTTTTGAGCCATCCAACATTGGGTTCCTATAAGGACCGTGGTATATGATTTAGTATCGCGGGAATCAATTAAAGCACTGCCACAGGTCCAAGATGAGCTGGGCAATAAAGTTACAGTTCCACCAGTGGTGTCCACAACAAGATTCACATTGCTAGCAATTTTAGTTGTGTTATTAAAATTATCAGTAACACTTGCAGGTGTTGGATCAACAATGTAGTCAATGTCGAGCGAGTTGGTAGTTGGTAGTGAGTAGTTTGTAGAAACAATTTTGAGGTCAAACTTATCGGTTGGTTGAACTAAATTTATAAGTAAAATACGGTATTTTGCATCTGTAGAAATGTTTGAAAAGTCTGAGTTTGTGCCATCATTAACAAGCTCTAATTTCACTCCTTGAGTTTCTGTGCCGTCGCCATCTGTATACACAGGGTAAACTTCAATAGAAGCACTCTGGATTGCCGCGTTGTCCTGCTGTCCTCCTCGCAATGACAACGGAGTTGCTCGGGCGTAAATGGTTATGTCTTTGGTGTTGTCTAAAATTTGGGCAAAAGTAACTCTTATAAAATTATTTTGTGGTACAGTGGCAAATGTGTTTTCTTGCCATGTGCCTTCTTGAGCAAAAACTTGGTCATAAATATCTGCTGTTATTTCTTGGTTTGCATCTAACTGCCATGCCTTACTAATAAAAATTATTTCAAATATTTGTTCTGACAAATGAGGCACAGTCCATTCTACATAATCCAGTTTGCCGTTGTTGTTTGTGTCATAAGCGTGAAACTCCATAGCTTGCTCACCTGCAATTGCTTGCCCCGAGCTTGTTGAAGGATTTTTCCATTTAATTTTAATTTTGTCTTCTTGCCCTACCTTATATATTTCTGGAATATTAGTAAAAGCCAAAACATTGGTCAGTTTTGGCTGGTTATTTAAGCAATCTTGATATGCACTGCTAGGGCTTAGGGTTGTTTGTACGACGTCGGGCGTCGTACCGTTTTCACTTTCGTCATTGCGCGTGTCCACAGTAGCTTCAGCAAAGGTGGAAGCCTCAGAAGACAAGGGCGTGGCAATCTCTGGTGTTTCTACTATAGTTTCAGCTGGAGTTTGTACGACGTCGGGCGTCGTACCGTTTTTATTGTCGTCATTACGCGTGTCCGCAGTATCTTCAGCGGAAGTGGAAGCCTCAGCAGACAAAGGCGTGGCAATCTCTGGTGTTTCTACTGGCGGTTCTACAACTACAACTTCTGGGACTAAAGCAACAAGATCAGTTACTTGATTTACTGCTTCTTCTAAACCTGCAAAAAAAGATCCTTGTGATTTATCTTGATTAAATTGCTTGGCAACTGTATTTTTTACATTCTGAAAAAATGACACAACTAAATTTGTTTTTGGTTTTAGATTTTCACAAACTTGATCTTCTGTTGATGAAACTGTTACAAGTTTACCTTTTTCTGTTTCTTGCTCAGCAATTACTGGTGCAGGAGTCTCATAATCAATTTGTACGACGTCGGGCGTCGTACCGTTTTCGCTTTCGTCATTGCGCGTGTCCACAGTAGCTTCAGCAAAGGTGGAAGCCTCAACATCAGTTGCGGGAGTGGCAATCTCAGGGGCTAGAGGGTTTTCATTAATTTGAGAATCACTTGGTGTTTCAACTAATACTTGCTCTGCAGAGTCCAAAGGCAAAGTGGCAACTAAAGCCTCTTCTGTGTTTGTTGGTTCGCTATTTGTGATTTGCTCTGTTAAATCTACTATTACTGCAGTTTCAGTTTGTATAGTTTCTGGTACTGGTGTTTCAGCCGTATCATTTCCCAATAAAAGGGAATCCAAAGTACCACTCATTCCGCCCTCTAAACTGGCTAAAAGTGAACTTGCCAGCTTTGCAACAAAACTTTTGCTTTGTATTTTAGTAAACTGCGTGCGTTGCTCTGCAGTAGTGCTAGGTTGTGGCGAAACTTTGGCTATTATTTTCTGTGCTTCTTGTTTTGAAATTTCTGTTACTTTAATGTTTGTTGCTTGTTTTGGAAGTTTAATAAATTTTTGATATTCAAAAATATCGCTTTTATTTACAAACAAAGACCACCTTACTGGCTGGCCTTGCACTACAACTGCTGAAGTTTGCTTTACTTGTATTTTTGCGGTTTGAATTATTTGGTTTTCTGTAATAACTTGTGCTGGAAAAAATACACTGGCAGAAATAAGTAAAAAAGTTAAAACTAAACTAAAAACCATAGCTCCCTGCAAAAGCTGTAGCCGGTCAAAAGCTACAGAAAACTTGCTTTTTTCAAAAAATATAATTTTTTTATCTTTTAAATTTTTATACAAAAAATCTTGCACCTTAAAAACTATTTTAGAAAATATC
>CAIWKF010000031.1 GCA_903913175.1 Candidatus Staskawiczbacteria bacterium | reverse complement strand
TAATAATATTTAATTTAGATCTATTATGTACTAAATCTCTTACCTATGACATTTCTACTTTGCCCATACTATGACATTATCATTTGGGCGGGACAGTGAGCGAAAAAATATGCTCACTTTTTTTTAAAAAATAAAATAATTTATAAAAATTAACCAACTATAATGCTTTCGTTATCATTTAAATATTTATAAACCCACATTCCTAATACACAACCAATAATTGGAGCTAAAATATACATTGCGCTTAATGACTTTATTCCAAAGGCAACTGCAGGATTTAAAATTCCATTTGCACCCAAAGATGCAGAAATTGTTATTCCCAATAAAAGAGAGCCTCCAACTACAACTCCAGATAATAAACTTGGCGTTCTTCCATAAACAACAGAAGCAACACCAAAAGCAAAGAAAAATGCACCCAATAACTCTGCAAAACCTGTAATCCATGTGTTTGAAGCTGTTAAAACAGGAAAGCCAACTGTATAAGCAACAACCATGGCGGCAACTACTGCCCCAACAAATTGTGCAATAATATAAGAAATAGCTTCATTAGTACTAATTTTTTTTATTACCCAAGCACCAATTGTAATAGCAGGATTGATATGAGCACCAGAAATATGCCCAATTGTATAAACAAATAAACCCAAACACAAAGCAGCAACAACTGGTGTTGGCACAGGAAATTTGCCAACAATAGATAAGGCTACGACCAAAGTTAAAGTCATTGTTCCTAAGACTTCAACTAAATATTTTTTAATATCCATATTAACGAATTTTCAATTTTCAATTTTAAATTTTTATTGATAATCAATTTTAAATTTTCAAATTGATAACTGATATTTAGTTATTATTTGCATTTTACTATTATTAAAAAAATTTTGCAATAAAAAACTGCCCACTCGGGCAGTTTTTTATTGAACTAAGCTTTTGTTACGTTTTTTGCGCTTAATCCTTTTTCGCCTTCAACTACGTCAAAGGTTACTACATCTCCAACTTTTAATTCGTTGTAAGATACTCCATTCAAATCATTTGAATGAAAAAAAAGATCTTTTGTTTCGCCTTCTCTGGCGATAAATCCAAATCCTTTTTCTGTAAGTGTTTTGATTGTTCCTTCCATTTTTTTGAAATTTATTTATTTTAATAATTAAGAAACCCGACCCCGTCTCTAACTTGTTTGTATTGTAGCATTTTACTAAAAAAATAGCAATAGTTTGAGCTTAATTTATACCACACAAAAAATATCACACCTATTCTTTTACTTGTGCTATTGGTGTAGAAAAATTTCTAATATTAATTATTGTAAATATAATTAAAAGCATAGTAAATAGTAGTGGATATACAAATCCAAAATTACTTAAAGCAGTATTAATTATAAGTGCTGGAGTTAAAATGTGAATACCAATTTGATATGCTTTTTTATATTCAATGTTTATTTTTTTTATTTTTAAAATAATCCAAATTACCAGTGCTCCAAAAATTAAATAAAATAAATAAAAAATAAAACTCATATAAATACCTGCAAATAACCCTGCAGGAATAACTAAATAAATGAATTTTAATAAAGGCGTAACTTTATTCACAAAATCTGATAAATTTTCTCTGTTAGCTACAAAATTTGGTACACCCTTTAGTGGTTGAATTGAAATTTTGTTATTTTCAATGTAAGAAATCGAATCTTTATTCAAAACTGATAAAGTATTAAAAGAATTAAATTTATTTAAATCAAAAACATTATTTACATCAATAGTAATTAGGTTTTCAAAATTTGTCTGCCCGTTGTTAGTCTTAAAATCTGATGGGGTTTTTATAAAATATGGTTGAGGTGAAAGTGAAAAAGCTTGGCTATTTTTAATTTCAACCTCCAAATTAGAAGGAAAAGCATTAACTAATTGCATGCCAAAATTATCAAAAAATATTTTTACTTTTGGTAAATATACAAATGAAAAAATAATTGCCAAAATAAATGAAAAAATTAAAACAAACTTAAAAAAATATTTTATTGAATAAGACATTGGTTTTTGCAAAACCTCTTTATAATACTCGGGACTATAAATACTATTTTTTATTTCTGTAAAAATTTTCATATTATTTTGTTTAATAATAATTATTCATAACGCAATGCTTCTATTGCTTCTAATTTTGCAGCACTACGAGCTGGCAAAACACCAAATGAGATACCAATAGTTCCTGAAACACCTACTCCAATAATTATAGCATATAATGGAACTGTAAAAACCCATTCCAGTCCACTAGAAATAGCAATTAAATATAATATCCAGCTTAAAAATGCTCCTACAATTATTCCTAAAATTCCACCAATTATTGTAACCACAACTGATTCAATTAAAAATTCATTTAAAATGTCCTTATTTTTAGCACCCAAAGCTTTTTTTAAACCAATCTCGCTTGTTCGCTCGGTAACAACTACATACATAATATTCATAATTCCTACTCCGCCAACTACCAAAGAAATAGCAGCAATGCAAATTAGCAAAATAGTTATTCCGTTAAAAATTACATTAAATGTGTCTAAAATTTGAGCTTGCGTTGTTACTGTAAAATCATCCTTATTAGGGTCTGTAATATTATGATTTTGTCTCATTATTTGCTTTATTGATTCTGCAGTAACCTCGGACAAATTTGTATCATTTAATTGCACTACCCCAACAGTAATATAATCAATACCTAACATTTTTTTCTGTGCAGTTTTTAGCGGCATATACAAACTATCATCTGCTGACGGACCACCAACCGCACCTTGAGATTTATAAACACCAATAACCTGAAAATTTAAATTACCAACTCTAATTAATTTTCCCAATGCCTCATCCTGCAAAAATAGATCATTTGCTAAATTACTACCTAAAATAACTACCTGACTTGCTCCAGCTTCCTCAATTTGCGTATAAAATCTACCCTCCTTTAAATCATGTTTATCCATTGTAAACCTCTCAACCCCAGCCCCATAATAAATAACGCTTTTTTCTGTGCCCTTATAACTTGCAACCCCTAAACCAATTGCCATTCCATAAACATTTTTTACATTATTTATTTGTTTTATATTTTCAAGATCGCGCGTTTTAAAAGAAGTTATAGCAATTGTAGATCCTGCCCTACTAGAATCAGCAGAACCTGCACTAGCTTTGCCAAGATTTTTAGTTGTGGGTGGCACCCTTGTTTCTACAAATAAAGTGTCGCTTCCCCAAGAAGCAATTTGAGCATCTATAAAACCACGAAATCCTGCTCCTGCAGATAAAACTAAAATAACAGTGGCAATTCCAATAACAATTCCCAGGGTTGTCAAAACAGTCCTAACTGGATTGGCTTTTAAAACTTTTAATGATTGCTGAAATGCTTTAAACATAGGCGTAGTTGAAAGTTATAAAGTTGTAAAGTTATAAAGTCGACGCTTTTAGATAGTTTTGATAAAACCAGATATTAGACGGCTAATTTCACAACAGCGATTATAAAGATCGTTGAATTGATTTTGGTTTATGTAATTTAATTTCAAAGCTACATATAACATTGATCGTACCTCACCCGATGACCCCTTTGCAATGAATAAGAAATTGGAAAGTTCTTTATTAGTTCTTCTTTCAAACCCCTCGGCAATGTTATTGGAAATACTAACCGCTGCTCTTTGAATTTGATCTCTAAAACCAAAATCTCTATTGTTTCTAAAAATTTCATAAATAATTACTGAAAGTTCCGTGCCCTTTTGCCAAGAAATAATATCCTCAAATTTTTCTATAATCATCGTTTTAATTATCTTTTACAAATAAATATAAAATTGGGACAAAAAGCAACAAAACAAAACCGATTGTAAAAGCAGTGTTTATGGAATACAGATCTGCTAAATATCCAAAAAATACCACTACAACCGCGATACCAATTCTATTACTAGAATTCAATATGGAGTTTATTGTTGCTCTATGACTTGAGAGCACATTTTTGTTAAACAAATAATCGGAAACAACATTCTTAATGCCAAAAAATATGGACGGGATAGAAAGTAAAATTGCAGAAAAATATGTGTGAGTAAGCGTTGAAGCCAACCCAATAATTGGCGAAAAAGTTACGGCTAATATCAAGGTGCTTTTGTTCCCAAATTTTTCCGAAACATCGTGGCCAATATAATGGCCCAAAGCAGATAAGCCAAACATTGCAGCTCCGAAATATCCAAAATATATGATTGGTAAATTTTTAAAATTCAAAAAAATGGAATTAAAATTATGTAAACTTTCGCCAATAGACATAAGTAAAAATCCTCCTATAAATAAAATGATAAGTTGCTTGTTTCTAAATATTTCTTTAAAGGCGTCTTTTGCATGAATAAACGAGCTAGTCTCTGATTTTTTATATTTTGGCTCCTTAAGAAAAAAAGTTAAGATAAATGCAATTCCAACTGGAATAAGCGTAAAATATATTGCAGTAGTAAGTGATTTGCTAGCTAAATAACCGCCTAATATTGAGCTTAATGAAGCGCCAAGTGGCCACATTGAATTAGAAATTCCAATTATTTTTTTATAAAGATTTTCCTTGTTTTCCTCTTTCAAAGTATCATAAATTAACGATTGTCCATTTCCGCTTCCTAAAGCCATAGAAAGCCCACTTAATGCTGCATAAATAATAAACATTACCATGTTATTTCCTGCTAGAAGCAAAACTATAACCGATAACAAAAGCGTCCCATAAGCTGCGATAGAAATATTTTTCCTGCCAAGCTTGTCGGAAAGTACTCCTGTAGGAATGTCAAAAATAGCCACAGAAATCGCTTCGATTGCAAAGATAATTGCAATATTTTTTGCAGAATACAATGACTTTTCAAAATACAAAGCTAAAACAGGCAAAAAGAATAGACATCCGCCCCAAAAGTCCATTACATACATTAACAATATATTCTTAGATTTTATTCTTTCCATTTTATTTTTCGTCTTTATAACTTTATGAACTTTATAACTTTATAACTCACTCGTAGCGGAGGGCATCAATTGGATTTAAACGACTAGCTTTAAGCGCCGGATAAAGTCCAAAAATTACGCCAGTCAAAATTGAAACTCCTACAGCTAAAAGAACTGAACTAATAGAAACTATAAATTGCCACTGATACCCCAAATAATGCATTAATAATGAGATTAAATATGAAATAATTATTCCTAAAATTATTCCCAAAATTCCACCCAAAAAAGTTAAACATCCTGCTTCAAGCAAAAATTGATACATAATTGATTTATTATTGGCTCCAACTGCTTTTCTTAATCCAATTTCACGGGTTCGTTCTGCTACAGTAGCAAGCATAATATTTAAAATTCCTACTCCACCAACCACAAGTGCAATTCCTGCCATGGCAGTTAAAAATAATCTTAAAGCATTGGTAATAGTGCTTAAAAGAGACACAGCATCTGCAATATTCCTTACTGTAAAATCAGCCTCATCACCTTTTCTAATTTTATGGTTTTGATTTAAAACATTAGTTGCGTCTAATATTGTTTGGCTTACATTTTCTGTTTTATCAATTTTAATATTTATAGATGCTAAATATCTAATTCCTAAAAGTTGTTTTTGCCCAATTGCTAAAGGAATAAAAACCTGATCATCTTGATCCTGAAAAAATGCTGTCCCCCTTTCTTCTATGACTCCAATAATACGCAAAGGAACGCCTCCTGCCTGAGCTTGCGTGGCATTTCTTACTTTAATTACTTGCCCAATTGGATTTACTCCAGTATTAGCAAAAAGCTGAGTATAAACAGAATACCCCAAAACAGCAACATTAGCATCACCATCTGCTTGCTGTCTATCAAAAAATTGACCCTCTTGCATTTTTATTTCTATAACATTTGGATATTCAGAATCACTTCCTACAAAATTTGTATCAATGGTTTTATTTTGCCAAGTTACAGAAGCAGATCCGCGTACTAAAGCATTCACAGCTGTAGCATATGGAACCTGAGCTTTACTTCTTAAAGCATTGGCATCATCATTTACTAAGGTTGTAATTACAATTCCAAAAACTTGTGCTGGTGGCCCTTTTTCATTACTTTTGCCTGGTTGAATGCTAAGCAAATCTGAACCCAATTTTGTTACCTGACTTAAAATTAAACTTTGTGCCCCAGCCCCCAAAGCAATAATAATAATTACCCCAGCCACCCCAATCACAATTCCCAGTATAGTCAAAAATGACCTACCCTTTCTGGCAAGTAAAGTTCTAAAAACCAATTTTATTGTTCCAATAAAATCCATTTTAATATTGACAATAAATTAATTAAATGGTAATGTTAAATATCCTTTAATCGGACGGCCCGACCGATGTCGAAACGGCGTTTTAGGACGAGATGTTCTCGTTCTGGCACCGGGCCCATTTTATTCCTGAACCGTTGACAGGAATGACAGGAAGACCCACGACTAGAGGGTAGATCTAGTTCCAACCAAAGGAGGTAATAATGCCTCACATCAGATCGCCTCCGTGAAATCGGCGGCATCGCGTGGCGCATCATCTCACTGATATGCGCCTTTTTACTTATAAATTTTATTTTCATCATTTATTTCTTCATTAAACAAGATTATGGACATTATATTTTTCAGTTTGAACTATAAAACATTTCTTTACAGTTGAACCATTAGGAATTTCCGAATAGCTGAAATCTTGTTTGGTTTTATTTGACTAGGTCTTTGTCGGGGGTGGCGATGGTACGGGAGGCGACATTTTCATCTGAAACAATGTTTCCATCTTTAATGCGAATAATTCTTTTAGCGTGGTTAGCTGTATCTGTTTCATGGGTAACTAAAATAATGGTATTTCCTGCATTATTTAATTTTTGTAAAATATACATAACTGCATTTCCAGATTTTGAGTCCAAGTTTCCAGTAGGCTCATCGGCAAAAATAACAGCAGGATTATTTACCAACGCCCTAGCAATAGCCACTCTTTGTTTTTCTCCACCAGAAATTTGATTGGTAAAATAATTTAGCCTATGCGAAAGCCCCACAGACTCTAAAGCTTTTTCCGCCAATTTATCATAATCTTTTCTTTTGCTGTAAATTAAGGGTAGTTTTACATTATCTAAAACACTTGTACGAGCTAACAAATTAAAAGATTGAAAAACAAAACCAATTTTTTCATTTCTTAAAGTTGCTAAATAATCGTCAGAAAATTCTTTAGTATTTTGTCCTTCAAACTCAAAAACTCCAGAGGTTGCCCTGTCTAAAAAACTCAAGATGTGCATTAAGGTACTTTTACCAGAGCCACTTGGCCCCATAATTGCCACGAATTCACCTTTATTTATTGTAAAGCTAATATCATGCAAAACATGAGTAACAACATCTTCATTAACATAATTTTTTTTTAAATTTTCTACTTTAATAAGTTCCATCTTTATTTTATGGTTTTATGTAAATAACAATTGTTTGACCTGCACTTAAACCAGATAAAATTTCTACCATTCCCCCATCTGCTTGCATTCCAGTTTTTACTTCTACCTCGTGATATGTTTTTTTTACAAGGTCATCAATAACTTTAACAAATTGTTTATTATTCTTGCTAATAACTGCAGAAGATGGCACAGCCAAAACATTATCTTTTTTAGCCACCAATACTGTCATATTTGCTGTCATCCCAGGCTTTATTTCTGGAATATTGTCCAAGAATCCTGTAATTTTATAATTTACTACTCCTGAAATTACTGTAGAAGCAGGATCAATTGTTAATATTTGACCGCTAAAAATTCTATTTGGCCCAAGAGCATCAAAAGTATATTCAATAAGCTGCCCAATTTTCAAAGAAGCAATATTAGCTTCAGAAACATTGGCCTCTGCATGCAAATCAGAAACATTTTGCAAAATCATAACTTCTTTCATAGAAACTGCCTGCTCTCCTACCTTTATATCAACGCTCGTAATAGTTCCACTTGATGGAGCAACTAATGTTAAATTGTTTATAGTTGCTAAAACCAAGGCTACCTGACCTTCAGCTGAAAGAATTTGGGCTTTAGCTAAATCAATATCTTCTTGTCTTGCCTTAGATTTTTTAGAATCTAAATTATTTGTTGCAGTTTGAAGTGCAATTTTATATGAAGAAATACTATTTTGCAAAGTACTGACATTACTTATTGATGTATTAATAACTGTTTTTTGGGTGTCTAAAGTAGCTTTATCTGTAGCAGTAACTCTAGAATAATATATTCCATCATCACACTGACTTCTTGCAACTGTTAAAGAGTTTAAAACGCTATTAAGATCAGAAATTAAATTAGAAATTGCCAAATCAGTAGTGTTTGTATCAACTGCTAAACTAATGGATAAATTTGCAGAAGATAATTTTGCATCTATATTATTTTTACTGTCTTGAACTCTAATTCCTTGAGGGTCTCGTGAAGAAAAATATGTATTTTGTAATGTATAAATTACTGTTGAAGCATTGTAAATTGCTGCATAAACTGAATTTAAAGTGCTCAAAGAGTTGTTATATGTATTATTTAAATTTACTTTTGCAGAAGTCACAACATCATAATATGCTTGAAGCTCCTGAGAAGTTGCCCCATTTACTAACTTGTCATAATTTGCCTGTGCTTGTTTTAAAGACCCCTCGGCTGTCATTAAACTTGCCCTTGCTGATGTTTGATCAATGGTGGCTAAAACTTTTCCTGCATAAACTTTATCACCAGATTTTACTAAAACCTGCCTTATAATGCCACTTCCCTGGAAACTTAAATTAAGATCAGTACCGCTTACCACCTGCCCGGTTGTTAAAACAGTTTCCTGTAAATTTTTATTAGAAATAATTGTTGTTTGAATATTAAGGTTAGATTTATTTTTACCAAAAATAAAATAACCCAAGGCAGAAAGTGCTAATATAATTATAATACCCCAAATAATTTTCTTTTTAG